>NZ_JBHWGV010000128.1:0-22148 GCF_042732955.1 Kitasatospora sp. NPDC059747
CCCCCCCCCCCCCCCCGCCGCGCGGCCGGGGGCCCCCCCCCCGGCCGGGGCGGCCGCCGGTTCGCCTGGGGACGCGGGCGACACGGTCACGGTGGCCTCCACCACCTCCACCGGATGGCCGTCGAGCGCGGCCCGGGCGGCCGCGGCCATGGTGGCGGCGTCCGGCCAGCGCTCGCCGGGGTCCTTCGCCATCGCGCGTGCCACCAGCGCCCGGACCGGGGCCGGGACGTCCGCCGGCAGCGGCGGCACGGGGGTGGTCAGGTGCTTGAGGATGACCTCCAGGGCCGTCTCCCCGTGGTACGGCAGCTGCCCGGACAGGCACTCGTAGAGCACGACGCCGAGCGCGTACAGGTCGGCCGCGGCGCTGACCGCGCCGGTCGAGGCCTGCTCGGGCGCCTGGTAGGCGGCGGTGCCGAGGACCATGCCGGGCACGGTCAGCCGGGTGTCGCAGCCGGGGCGGGCGATGCCGAAGTCGGCGATCACGACGCGTTCGTCGCGGACCATCAGGTTGTCCGGCTTGATGTCCCGGTGGACGACGCCGGCCTCGTGCGCGGCCGTCAGCGCCTCCAGCACCTGGAGGGCCAGGCCGAGCGCCTCGGGAGCGTCGAGGCGGCCGCGCCGCTTCAGGACGTCGCTGAGCGGCTCGCCGTCGATGAGCTCCATGACGAGGTAGGCGATCGGGCGGCCGGTGCTGCCCCAGGCGGTCGTCCAGGAGTGGCCGCCGTCGAGCCGGCCGGAGCCGAAGTCGTGCACGCCGACGATGCCGGGGTGGCGCAGCCGGGCCATCACCCGGGCCTCCTCGTGGAACCGCTCCGCGAAGCCCGGTTCGTCCAGCAGCGCCGGTTTCAGGACCTTGACGGCCACCCGGCGCCCGAGGACCTCGTCCTCGGCGAGCCAGACGTCGCCCATCGAACCGCCACCGAGCCACTCGTCCAACCGGTAGCGGTCACCGAGCGTGGTGCCACGCATGATCCTCCTCGACCCCGTACATCGTCGCGTCCCGCCGCCGTGGGCCCGGGCCGGGACCTTCGGTCGCGTTCCAACCGACCCTCTCACCAGCCTATAAACGCCGACTTGACGCGACCGCAGAGGGGTCCGGAAAAGCGGCTGGTGGAGCGGACGGTTCGTCGACGACCCCATCGGGAGCCGATCACTCCGCGCGCACCTCCGTCAGCGCCGCCGCCAGAGCCCCCGTCAGCGCCCCCGTCAACGAGTCCGTTGACGAACCGTCGACGCCGCGTACACCGCCGGGCGGTGGCATGTCCCCGCAGACCGGTCCACCGGGACCGGCCGGGAGGAGAGCTTCGACATGATCATCCGTCGAGCGGCCGCGGCCGCCGTCCTGTCCGCCGCGACCGTCGTGTCCGGCATGGCCCTGGGTGCCCAGAGCGCGAGCGCGGCCGAGTCGCTGCCGGCCAGCGGCGCCGACTACCGCATCTCCAGCTACGCGGGCGGCGCCCTGCAGTGGGACAGTCGGAACAACGGCACCAACGTGGTGATCCGCGACTGGAACGAGTCCTCCGCGCAGCAGGCGTGGACGATCCGGGACGAGGGCAACGGCACCTGGTCGATCAAGGTGCCCGGCACCAACAATGCGGTCGACCGCGACAAGGGCCGCAACACCGTCGGCTCCTGGAACTACGTCGGCGCCGACAACCAGCGCTGGTGGCTGGAGAACACTTCGACGGGCAACGGCCGCGCGTGGCTGCTGCACAGCGTCTCGGACGGCAACCTCTGCCTCACTCGCGGTGCCGACCTCAACGCGAAGGTGACCGCCTGCAACGCCGGCGACCTGGCACAGTCCTGGAACCTGGACAAGAACTCCGCCACCACCCCGCCCACCACCGGCCGCCCGACCATCGACCTGGACTACTCCCAGGCCCCCGACCTCGGCCCGTGGCTGGAGCAGCAGAAGCAGACCGTCGCGGCCTACTACCCGCAGATCTCCAACCTCATCATCCGGGGGGCGTTCCAGGCGCCCTCCTACTTCAAGATCATCATGGACCCGTCGCTGACCCAGTACCCCGCCTACGCGACGAAGCCCAACGGCGGCGTCAACGAGATCCACGTCAACATCGGCTACGTGCGGGGCAACCGGAACGACACCGGCTTCCTGGTGCACGAGGCCGTGCACGTCGCGGTCTGGAACAACCCCAACGGCCCGGACCGGGACCACGGCTGGATGGGCGAGGGCCTCGCGGACTGGGTGCGCGACTACAACTTCCAGCCCGGCACCGGCGCCCAGCACTTCGGCCCGGACGACCACTACAACAGCGGCTACCAGGCCACCGCCCGCTTCATCGACTACGTCTCCAAGACCTACCGCCAGCCCGACCTCGCCTACAAGCTGAACCTGAACCCGAACGACGACGGCATCTGGGCCCGCCTCACCGGCAAGGGCCCCGACCAGCTCTGGAACGAGATGCCCAAGTAGCCCCCGCCATCGGCCCCGCGGCACCCCGGCACCCCCGGCCGCCCCGGGGCCGGGTGGCGCGGGGGGTGCGCCCCACCCCGCGGGGCGCGGGGTCCGCCGGGCGCCCCGCCCCCCCCCCCCGCCCCCCCGCCGCGCCGGGCCGCGGCCCCCCGCGGCGCGTCCGCCCCACCCGGACGGCCGGTGGGACGGCGGGCGGCACGCGCCCCCCGACGGTGGACTCCGGAGGGCGCGTGAGGTCGCGCACACCTAGGGTGAGCGGACGGGCGCGGGGCGTGTGCGGCCCCGGCGTGCGCCCGCTCGCGCGCCCGTTCGCCAGTCCGGGGGCCGATCGCGCCGTCCGGCCTTCCGAGAGGTGGAGTCCCCATGCACACCGTCGTCCGCGGTGCCGGAGCGCTCGGGCTGAGCGCGCTGCTCCTCACCTCGTCGGCCGGCTGCCAGGGCGGGGCCGCGCCCGCCGCCGAGCCCGTGCCGGCCGCGCCGGCGACGGCGGCGCCCGCGGCGGTCCAGCAGCTCGACTGGCACGCGTGCGGCGCGCCGGACGCCGCGCAGGGCGGCGGCACCCCGCCCGCGGGGGACTGGCAGTGCGCGACGCTCAAGGCCCCGCTGGACTACGCCAAACCGGGCGGCGGCACGATCGACCTCGCGCTGATCCGCTCCCGGGCCAAGGACGAGCAGCACCGGATCGGTTCGCTGGTGTTCAACTTCGGCGGCCCCGGCGGCTCGGGCATCACCACGCTGCCGGCGCTCGCGGACACCTACGCCTCCCTCAACACCCGCTACGACCTGGTGAGTTTCGACCCGCGCGGGGTCGGTGCGAGCGCCGGGGTGAAGTGCCTGGACGACAAGGCGATGGACGCCGCCAACGCGATCGACAACACCCCCGACAGCCCGGCGGCCGTCAAGGCGCTCGACGAGAGCACCGCGCAGTTCAACTCGGCGTGCGAGCGCAACTCCGGCCCGGTGCTGCCCTTCGTGGACACCGAGAGCGCCGCCCGCGACATGGACCTCATGCGGCAGGCCCTCGGGGACCAGCAGCTGCACTACTTCGGCATCAGCTACGGCACCCAACTCGGCGGCGTCTACGCGCACCTGTTCCCGCAGCAGGTCGGCCGCGCCGTGCTGGACTCGGTGGTGGACCCGACGAAGGACCCGGCCCAGTCCTCGCTCGGCCAGGCCAAGGGCTTCCAGCTCGCGCTGGAGGACTTCATGAAGGCCTGTTCCACCGGCGTGCCGGACTGCCCGACCGGCAGCGGCGGTGCCGACGGCACCGCCCGGGTCACCGGACTGCTGCAGTCGCTGGAGCAGAAGCCGCTGCCGACCGACAGCGGGCGTCAGCTGACCGAGAGCCTCGCCGTCACCGGCATCGCGGGCGCGCTGTACAGCCAGGAGACGTGGCCGGCGCTGGCCGCCGGGCTCACCGAGGCGATGCAGCGGGGCACCGGCACGGTGCTGCTCCAGCTCGCCGACGGTCTCCTCGGGCGCGACCCGAGCGGGCACTACAACGACCTCAACGCGGCGAACCGGGCGATCAGCTGCGTGGACGCCAAGCAGCGCTACTCGGACCAGGACGTCGAGCAGCAGCTGCCGCAGTTCAAGGACGCCTCGCCGGTCTTCGGCGCGTTCACCGCGTGGGGCCTGACCGGCTGCACCGGCTGGCCGGTCGCCGGCAGGACCGACCACCCCGAGGTCTCCGCCACGGGCGCCGCGCCGATCCTGGTGGTCGGCACCACCGGCGACCCGGCCACCCCGGTCGAGGGCGCCAGGACGATGGCGCAGCAGCTGGGCGCGGGCGTGGGCGTCACGGTGACGCTCCAGGGCGAGGGCCACGGCGGGTACAACACCGGCAACCCGTGCCTGAAGACGACGGTGGACGCCTACCTGCTCGACGGCAAGGTGCCGGCGGACGGCACGGTGTGCGGCCAGGGCTAGTTCACTGGCACGTGGCCCACGGTCGCTTGGACAAGTCCAAGTGGCCCACTCGAACCAGGTCTGATTGGCACTGTCCGGCGGTCCACTCGGCGCCTAGGCTCCTCACCGTGACCACCAAAGTTGACTTCTACTTCGACCCGATCTGCCCGTTCGCCTGGATCACCTCCCGGTGGATCCTGGAGGTCGAGCGCGAGCGCGAGCTCGACCTGACGTTCCGCGTGATGAGCCTGTCCGTCCTCAACGAGGGCCGCGAGGGCCTGCCCGAGCGCTACCAGCGCCTGCTGACCACCGGCTGGGGCCCGGTCCGGGTCTGCATCGCCGCCGCCGAACGGTTCGGCGAGCACGTGCTGCGCGACCTGTACACCGCGCTCGGCACCCGCCTGCACGACCAGGACCGCGAGGCCGACGGGACGGTCATCCGGGAGGCGCTCGCCGAGGCCGGCCTGCCGGAGGACCTCGCCGACGCGGCCGGGAGCACCGCGTACGACATCGCGCTGCGCAAGAGCCACCACGAGGGGATGGACCCGGTCGGCGAGGAGGTCGGCACGCCGACGATCCACGTGGACGGCGTCGCGTTCTTCGGCCCGGTGCTGACCGGGATCCCGCGCGGCGAGGACGCGGTGCGGATCTTCGACGGCGTCCGGGCGCTGGCCGCGTACCCGAAGTTCTTCGAGCTCAAGCGCACCCGGACGGGGTCGCTCGACTTCTCCTGACCGACCCGGGAGGGCCGGGGGAGGGTCTTCCGCTCCTGATCCACTCCCGTCCGGGGCCGTCTCGTCCGACCATGGAGACGGAGGCCCCGGCGGTCACCCCGCCCGGCCGCCTCCGGAGAGGCGGTGAGCGCAGATGACCGGACGGATCCGCCTGCGCGCCACCCGGCACCCGGCCACCCGGCACCCGGCCACCCGGCACCCGGCCACCCGGAACCCGACCACGCAGCACCTGGCCACCCCGCCGGGTCCCTCCTCGCCGGGCCCCACCCCGCCCGGAGGGCCGAAACCCAACCCGTTCAAGCCGACGCCGCCCAAGCCGTCGCCCCCGAGCGTGCGCCGCTGGCTGCTGCCCGTGGGCGCCCTGCTGGCCCTGATCCTGCTGCTCGTCGTCCAGGCCCCGGGCCCGGCCGGCACCAAGTACGGGTACTCCGACTTCGTCGGCCGGGTCGACACGGGCCAGGTCAAGACGGTGAACGTGACGGACACCGGCGGCGTCAGCGGCACCCTCAAGGACGGCACCCGCTTCACCAGCCAGATCCCGACCGCCCTGGACACCACGCAGCTCAGCCAGTCCCTCTCCGCGCAACACGTGGACGTCACCGGCAGCCGCACCGGCGGCAGCTCGATCTGGTCCACGCTGCTGCTGTTCCTGCCGCTGCTGGTCTTCGGCGGGCTCTTCCTGTGGTCCGGCCGGCTCGCCGCCCGCTCGGTCACCGGCGGCCTGAGCGCGATCGGGCGCTCCCGGGCGAAGATCATCGAGGCCGAGCGGCCCGCCACCGGCTTCGCCGACGTGGCCGGGTACGAGGGCGTGAAGCAGGAGGTCAGCGAGGTCGTCGACTACCTGCGCAGCCCCGGGCGGTACGCCGCCGCAGGGGCCAAGGGGCCGCGCGGAGTGATCATGGTCGGGCCGCCCGGCACCGGCAAGACCCTGCTGGCCCGCGCCGTCGCCGGCGAGGCCGAGGTGCCGTTCCTGTCCGTCACCGGCTCCGGCTTCGTCGAGATGTTCGTCGGCGTTGGCGCCTCCCGCGTCCGCGACCTCTTCGACGAGGCCCGCAAGCGCGCACCGTCCATCATCTTCATCGACGAGATCGACGCCGTCGGCGCCCGCCGCGCGGGCGGCTCCCGGCTCGGCGGCAACGACGAGCGCGAGCAGACGCTCAACCAGCTGCTCGCCGAGATGGACGGCTTCGACCAGAGCACCGGCATCGTCGTCATCGCCGCCACCAACCGGCCCGACGCCCTCGACCCGGCCCTGCTGCGCCCCGGCCGCTTCGACCGGCAGGTCACCGTGCCGCTGCCCAACCAGCGCGAGCGGGCCGCGATCCTCGCCGTCCACGTCGTCGGCAAGACCCTCGCCCCGGACGCCGACCTCGACCGGATCGCCCGCGGCACCCCGGGCTTCTCCGGCGCCGACCTCGCCAACCTCGTCAACGAGGCCGCCATCAACGCCGTCCGCGCCGACCGGGCCACCATCACCGCCGACGACCTCGACACCGCCCGCGACCGCGTCCTGCTCGGCCGCCGCGAGTCCTCCAATGCGCTGCTGCCCGACGAGCGGCACGCCGTCGCCGTCCACGAGTCCGGGCACGCGCTGATGGCCGCGCTGTGCGAGCACGCCGACCCCGTCGCCAAGGTCACCATCCTCCCGGCCGGCGTCGCCCTCGGCGCCACCGAACAACTCCCCGAGGCCGAGCGGCACCTGTACAGCGAGAGCTACCTGACCGACCTGCTCACCGTGCAACTCGGCGGACGGGCAGCCGAGTTGGTCGTCTTCGGCGAGGGCTCCACCGGCGCGGCCAACGACCTCGCCAACGCCACCTCCGTCGCCACCCGGATGGTCCGCGAGTTCGGCCTCTCCCCGGACCTCGGTCCGGTCGGCTACGCCTCGGGCTCCTCCCACTACCTCGGCGAGAGCCCCGAGGACCTGCTGCGCCGCCCCTACTCCGAGGAGACCCAGCGCGCGATCGACGAAGCCGTCGCCGCCCTGCTGCGCGGCGCCGAGCGGCGCGCCATCGGTCTGCTGCGCGAACACCGCCACCACCTCGACGAGTTGGCCGCACTGCTGGTCGAGAAGGAGACGGTGGACGGCGCAGTGGTGCTCGACATCCTCCGCCACCCGGCCGCTACCCTCCCCGAATGACCCGAGTGACCCGAGTGACCCGAACGACCGGACGTGACTGGCAGGACCGCGCGGCAGGCGCGGTGATCGGCTCAGCCGTGGGCGACGCCCTGGGCGCGCCGTACGAGTTCGGGCCCGCCGGGGCCTTCTCGGCCCGCTTCCCCGACGGCGACGGCGAGATGGTCGCGGGTGGCGGCTGGGAGCGCGGCGAGGCGACGGACGACACGCAGATGGCCGTCCTCGTCGCCGAATCGCTGCTGGACAAGGGCGAGTTGGACCTGCCGGACATCTTCGCCCGGTTCCAGCGCTGGGTGGCCTCCGAGCCCAAGGACGTGGGCATCCAGACCGAGGACGTCCTCACCAACGGCCACACCTGGAACCTGGCCGCCGCCATCCACTTCAACACCACCATGCGCGCCGCCGGCAACGGCGCCCTCATGCGCGCCGCCCCCTCCGCAGTCGCCTTCGCCCCCGCCGGGCGCGAGGCCACCATGGCCGCCGCCCGCCGGATCTCCGCCCTCACCCACGGCGACGGCGCCGCCTGGGAGGGCACGGCGATCCTCCACGAGCTCGTCCGGCACGCCCTCGACGGCGCCGACCCGCTCGCCGCGATCCCGGACGCCCTGGCCCGCGTCGAGCCCGACCACCGCGAGCGGTACGCCGTCGTCCTCGACCCCGACTGGCACCCCGACCGCGCCACCGAGCCCAACGGCGCCGTCTGGCCCTGCCTCGGCTCCGCCGTGTGGGCGCTGCGCACCACCGAGGGCTACCCGGCCGCCGTCCGCGCCGCGATCGACCTCGGCGGGGACACCGACACCGTCGCCGCCGTCACCGGCGCGCTGGCCGGGGCCGTGTACGGCCTCGGCGTGATCCCGGCCGCCTGGACCGAGCCGCTGCACGTGCCGCTGCCCGGGTTCGGCGGGCGGGTGCTGCGGACGTCGGACCTTCTACTACTGGCCGGTAGGCTCGCCGCCGGGACCGGCTACGATGCCACGTGATCACGCGACGAACGGGGGGCTCATGGACGTGACTTCGAGGCCGGTGGCGCACGTCGTCGGCGGGCGGGACGAGGTGGTCGACGACCGCTGGGGCGCCGTCGCCGCGATCGTCCGGCTGGACGGCGAGCAGTTCGCCGAGGAGGCGTTGTACGGGCTGGCGGACTTCTCCCACCTGGAGATCGTCTACCACTTCGACCGCGTGCCGGTGGACAGGATCGAGACCGGCGCCCGCCACCCGCGCGGCAACACCGACTGGCCGCTGGTCGGCATCTTCGCCCAGCGCGGCAAGAACCGGCCCAACCGGCTGGGCGTCTCCCGCTGCGAGCTGCTCCGCGTGGACGGCCTCGACCTGCACGTCGCGGGCCTGGACGCGGTGGCCGGCACGCCGGTGCTCGACATCAAGCCCTACCTGGCCGAGTTCGGCCCGCGCGGCGAGGTCCGCCAGCCGGCCTGGTCGAGCGAGCTCATGCGCGACTACTACGAGTACGACGAGGCGGGCGAGTGACGGCGGCGGCCGAGCGGCTCGCCGTGGTCTCCGGCGGCGGCACCGGCATCGGCCGGGCGATCGCCGCCCGGCTCGCCGCCGACGGGAACCGGGTGGCGGTCCTCGGGCGGCGCGCGGCCGTCCTCGACGAGGCCAGGGACGCGATCGAGCGGACCGTCGGGCCGGGCCGGGTCCTGCCCGTGCCGGTCGACCTGACCGACCCCGAAGCGGTCGAGGCCGCCGCCGCGCGGATCGCGGAACTCGGCCCGGTGGACGCCCTCGTGAACAACGCGGGAGCGATCGTCACCCCGCCCGCCGACCGCAGCCTCGCCGCCCTCGCGCACTCCTGGCGCCAGGACCTGGACGGCAACCTGCTCTCCGCCGTCCTCCTCACCACCGCCCTGCAGGACCACCTGCGCAGGCCCGGGGGCCGCCTGGTCGTGATCAGCTCGGCCGCCGCCCAGCGCGGCGGCGCCGGCCCGCACTCGCTCGGCTCGTACGCCGCCGCCAAGGCCGCCCTGCACGGCTGGGCCTTCGGCCTGGCGCGGCAGTTGGGCCCGGACGGGATCACCGTCAACGTCCTCGCGCCCGGCTACGTCGAGGACACCGAGATCTTCGGCGACGGCTGGACGGAGGCCTTCCACGCGCAGAAGGTGGCCGACACCCTGGTGGGCCGCGCCGGCACCCCGGCCGACGTGGCCGAGGCCGTCTCCTACCTCGCGTCCCCGGCGGCCGGGTACGTGACCGGCCAGGTCATCGGCCTCAACGGCGGTGCGGTGCTCGGCCGCTGAGCGGAGCGGCTACGGGTACGGAGCCAGCGCCGGAGGCGTCCGCAGCCCGTGGTGGCGTCGCAGGGCGGCGAGCGCCGCGTGGTGGCCGCACATGCCGTGGACGGACGGCCCCGGCGGGGTGGCGGCGGAGCAGAGGTAGACGCCGGGCAGCGGGGTCTCGTACGGGTTCCATCGGGCCACCGGGCGGGCCAGGGACTGGCGGAGGGTGAGGGCGCCCGCGCCGATGTCGCCGCCGACGTAGTTGGGGTTGTACTCCTCGTACTGCCGCGCCGACAGGCCGCGCGAGGCGACGATCGTGTCGCCGAAGCCGGGCGCGTACTCCTCGATGCGGCGGCGGATCAGGTCGACCGGGTCGCGCGGGTCGCCGTGCGGGACGTGGGCGTAGGCCCAGACCGGTCGCCTGCCGCCGGCCTCGCGGGTGGGGTCGGTCACGGCCGGGTCGACGACGAGCACGAACGGGTCCTCGACCGGGCGGCCCGCGGCCGTCGCCGTCTCCCGGCGGACGATGTCGGCCCGGGTGCCGCCGAGGTGGACGGTGCCGGCCCGGCCCACGAGCGGGTTCGTCCAGGGGATCGGCCCGTCGGTGAGGAAGTCCGCCTTCGCCGCCCCCGGCCCGTACCGGTAGCGGCGCAGCGACCGCCGGTAGCGTTCCGGGAGCCGGGGGCCGGCCATGGCGAGGAACTCCTTGGGGCCGACGTCGAGCAGCACGAGCGGGACGTCGCCGAGTTCGGCGAGGTCGCGGATGCGCTGCCCGGTGTGGAAGACGCCGCCGTGGGCGGTGATGTCGGCGGCGAGGGCGTCGGCGATGCGGGCGCTGCCGCCCTCGGGGAGCGGCCAGCCGGTGCTGTGCGCGGTGTGGGCGAGCAGGAGCGCCACGGCGGCCGAGGTGACCGAGGGGAGCCTGCCGACGGCGTGCGCGGCCACGCCGGTCAGGAGCGCCCTGGCCGGTTCGGTGCGCAGGAGCCCGAAGGGCGTGAGCCGGGTCGCGAGCGACGGCACCCGCGCCCCTAGGAGCAGCGGCGCGAGGAGGTCGCCCGGCACGCTGCGCTGGTCGGAGAGGAGCAGGTCGACGACGGCGGGGGAGCGGTCGGCGAGCGGCCCGAGGAGCTGCATCCAGCGGCGGCCGTCCGGGCCGAGGTGGGCGGCGGTGCGGCTCAGGCTGCGCCAGGCCGCGGCGGCCCGCCCGCCGGGCAGCGGGTGGGCGTACGGGATGTCGGGCTGGAGCAGCCGGACGCCGCGGGCGGGCAGGTCGAAGCGGCGGAAGAACGCGGAGGCGGCGGCCATGGGGTGGACGGCCGCGCAGACGTCGTGCCGAACGTCGCTGTCGAACAGCGACGTGGTGCGCAGCCCGCCGCCGATGGTGTCGGCCGCCTCGAAGAGGGCGACGCGCAGCCCGGCCCGGGCCAGGGTGACGCCGGCGGCGAGGCCGTTGGGGCCGGTGCCGACGACTGCGGCGTCGAACGTCATGCGGCGACCCCCTGGTGTTCGGCGAGGCGCCGGTAGAGGCCGCTCTCCTCGCTGAGGTCGGCGTGGGTGCCGACGGCCTGCACGCGGCCCCGGTCGAGCACGATGATCCGGTCCGCCCGGGTGATGGTGGAGAAGCGGTGGGCGATGGCGACGACGGCGCGGGTGCGGGCGATGGCGGCGATGCTGTCGCGCAGTGCCGCCTCCGACGCGCCGTCGAGGCTGGCGGTGGCCTCGTCGAGGAGCACGATCCGGGGTTTCTGCAGGAGGGTGCGGGCGATGGCCAGGCGCTGGCGCTCGCCGCCGGACAGGCCGGCGCCGCGTTCGCCGAGTTCGGTGTCGAGGCCGTCCGGCAGGGCGGCGACGACGTCGGTGAGGTGGGCCATCCGCAGGGCCTCGGCGATGTCCTCGCCGGTGGCGCCGGGGGCCGCGTAGGTGAGGTTCTCGCGGACGGTGCCGCGCAGCAGGGTGTGTTCCTGGTCGACGTAGCCGACGAGGGAGCGCAGCTGGTCGAGCGGCATGCGGGCGGTGTCGGTGCGGCCGATGCGGATGGTGCCGGCGGACGGTTCGTGGAGCCGTTCGGCGAGCTGGAAGAGCGTGCTCTTGCCCGCGCCGGACGGGCCGACGACGGCGGTGAGGCCGCGGTCGGGGACGGTCAGCGACACCTCGTGGAGGACGGGGGTGTCGCTGCCGGGGTAGGCGAAGGTCACCCCGTCGAAGACGAGGCCGTGCCCGTCGACGGGGGCGTGGGCGGGCGGTCCGGCGTCCTCCTGCTCGATCGCCCCGAGCTCGGAGAGGCGGTCGAGGGAGGCCCGGCCCTGCTGGAACTGGGCGATCGACATGAAGAGCATCACCAGCGGTGCGACCAGGTAGAACAGGTACATCATGAACGACGTCAGGTCGGCGGGCGCCATGTCGCCGGTGGCGACGCGGGCCATGCCCCACGCGATGACGACGGTCAGGGCGATCTGGGTGCCGACGTTCATCGCCGGGGTGAGCAGCGCCGACAGGGCGGAGACCCGCACCCCGGAGCGCCGGGCGCGGTCGGCGAGGCCGCCGAGGTGCTCGGTCTCCCGCTCCTCGGCACGGGAGGCCTTGACGGTCGGCAGGGCGCCGAGGACACGCATCAGGGCGGAACCGTAGACGCCGGTGTCCTCCCGGTTCGCCACCGCCACGAGCCGCACCCGGCGGGCCAGCAGCAGCGAGACGGCGCTGGCCGTGCCGAGGCAGGCGAGGGTGGTGGCGAGCAGCAGCGGGTCGATCCAGGCCATCATCGCGATGCCGCCGAGGACCATGAACGCGCTGGTGACGATCTGGGCGAGCGCCTGCGTCATGCAGACCCGGGCCAGCGAGGTGTCGGTGACCATCCGGGTGAAGACGTCGCCCTGGTCCCAGCGGTCGTAGGAGCGCAGGCGGGAGCGGAGCAGCCGGGCGCCGAGGGTGTGCCGGATGTCGTACACGACGTCCTCGCCGGCCCGGCCGATCGCGTACGCGTGGGCCGCGGCGAGCACGGCGTCGGCGGCGAACAGGGCGGCGGCGAGCAGGATTGGCCCGGTCAGGGGGCGGTCGGCGGCGAAGGCCTCGATCATCCCGCCGATGACGAGCGGCTGGGCCAGCGTCGCCGCCGCGCCGGCGAGGCCGAGGAGGATGCCGGTGAGCAGCAGCGCGCGGTGCCGCCGGGCGATCTGCCAGGGGTTCACGCCGCTTCCCCGCCCCCGGCCGCCGCGTCGCTCGCGCCGGGCCCGCTCGCGGTCCCGGTCCCGGGCTTGACGTACGTGCAGACGAACATCGGCGAGCGCTCCGCGTACGGCTCGCCGCCCCAGCCCGCCGAGCGGCTCTCGGGCACGAGCCCGGCCGCCCGCGCGTACGCGTCGACCTCGTCCGGCGTGGTGAGCCGGGACAGCTCGGTGCCGACGCGCGTGCTGCCGTCGGCCTCGTACCAGATGTGGGAGCAGTGCCACAGGTCGTTCTCGGGCAGCAGCGTCGAGTGCGTCTGCAAGCCGGTGCCGCGCTCCGGGTACGGGGTGAAGTAGGTGGCGTGGCTGCGCCCTTCGTGCAGGGCGTGGATGGCGGGCCGGTTGTGGGTCTCGACGACGAGCCGTCCGCCGGGGGCGAGCAGGCCGGCGGCGCGGCGGACGGCGAGCTGCTGTTCCTCGGGGGTGAGCAGCATGGACAGCGTGCCGCAGACGCAGTAGACGAGCCCGGCGGTGCGTTCGGCGCGATAGGTGCGGATGTCGCCGTGGACGGGCTCGACGTCGGTGCGGCCGGCCAGGGCCGCGCGCAGGCCGTCGAGCATCTCGGGGGAGGAGTCGACGCCGGTGACCGGGCCGACGAGCGCGGCGAGCGGCAGGGCGATCCGGCCGGTGCCGACGCCGAACTCGACGGTGCCGGCGGCCGGGTCGGGGTGGAGCGCGGCGAGGTGTCCGGCGGTGCGGGCGGCGGAGTCGTCCTTGGGGAAGAGCCGGTCGTACCAGCCCTTGAACTCCAGCCCGTAGCCGATGTCGTGGACGGAGGGGGTCTGCACGGTGCTCACTTGGACCTCCCCTTCAGCACCCCGTAGGCGATGGCGCCGGCGATCACGGCACCGATGGCGACGACGATGTACGCGGCCATGGTCAGCTCCTCACTGCGGTGGTGGCGGGCCGGGCGGCGAGCGGGCGCCGCGCGTCGGCCGGGTCGAGCGGGGTGTACGGGGAGACGAAGACCATCTCGGGGTCCTGCGTCCTGTCGTATCCGGTGGCGCGGGCCAGCGCGAACTGGAAGCCGCGGACGTCCGCCGCGTCGCCGCGCTCGTGGATGGTGGCGCGCAGGTACTCGGTGAGGGTCCGGTAGGCCGAGGTGCGGGTGACGACGGCGAAGCCCTTGTCGATGACGTGCAGGATCTCGCTGCAGATGTCGAAGACGGCCTTCTCCGGGCGCCGGGTGGGGAACCAGGCGATCTGCCAGGGCTTGCGGCCCTCGATCACGTCGAGGCCCTCCCACGGGGAGGTGGTGCCGTCGGCGCCGAGGGTGCGGTACAGGAAGTGGTAGTCGTGCATGGCCGGGGTGGGCGCGAAGAACCGCCAGTTCGGCAGCAGCGAGAAGGTGTCCTTGAGCTGGAGCCGGTTGAACGCGGGGTGCGGGTGCTGGGTGGCGAGGGTGCCGAGCAGCATCGCGGCCCCGGCGATCCGCCAGGCGGCGCCCTTGCCCTTGAATACGGTGCTGCCCTTGAACACGGCGCTGCCCTTGGACATGGCGCTGCCCGTGAACACGCTGCGCACGTCGGGACGGGGGGTCACGTGGCGGCCTCCTGGTCGGCAGGGTCCGCGGGGGCAGCGGACCGGGCGTCCGCGACGCGGTCGAGGAACGCGGTGATGAGGTCGGCCGCCCGGTGCGCGAAGCGGCTCTGGGTGAGCAGGGTGTCGTGCCCGGCGCCCTCGACGACCGTCACCTCGGTGTGCGCGCCGCCCACGTGGGCCTCGGCCAGCTCCCGGTGCATCAGCAGCTGGTCGGGGTCGCGGTCGACGGTCTGCTGCGCCGAGACGACCAGGGCGTGCGCGCCCTCGACGGGCTCCAGCGGGCCGCAGAAGGCGCGGAACTCGGCCTCCAGGGCCTCCCATTCGCGCCGCCCGGCCTCCCACATCCGCGCGTCGGCGTACTGCGCGAACGCCTTCTTGCGGTACGCGGCCGGCAGCCCCTCGACCCACTCGGGGCGGGCCATCAGGACGCCGGTGCCGAGGCGCAGGTACCAGGCCATCCGGGTGAGCGAGGTGCGCAGCTGCCCGGCCGACTCGCTCTGCTGCCTGGAGCGGTTGAGCTCGTCGGGGTGCGAGGAGTCGAGGTAGACGACGCCGTGCAGGCGCTCGCCGAGCTGCGCGGCGGCGCGGCGGGCGAGCTCGCCGCCGAGCGAGTGGCCGACCAGGACCACCTTCCGGTCCGGCTCGACCGCGAGGCGGACGAGGTCGACGAGGTCGTCGACGGACTCCGCCAGCCGGAAGCGCGCGGCGCAGCGGTGGCGGCTGCCGGCGTACCCGGCGCGGGCGTAGGTGACGACGCCGTAGCCGGTCTCCTTCGCGAGGCGCTCGGTGATCCAGGCGAAGTGCTCACTGGTGGAGACCATGCCGGCGGCGAACACCAGGACGGGCTCCTCGGCGCGTCCGTGCGCGAGCACCTCGTACTGCAGCTCGTTGCCGTGGCGGGTGGTCAGCACGTGGGAGGTGTGCCAGCCCTCGGTGGTGCGCAGGCGGCGCTGGACGGCGGTGCCGACGGCGATCGCGCCCGCGCCGGCGAGCAGCAGGAGTGCGGCGGGCAGTGCCCGGTCGTCGCGTCCGGCGACGGCGGGGTGGTCCTTCGGGGTGGAGGTGTAGGCCACCATCGGGTGCATCGCGGTGAACGCGGTGACGAACCGGCCGAGGCCCATGAAGTACCCGTTGGCCAGGTGGAACGCGGCGGCGCTCGCGATGACCGGCCGGGCGAGACGGCCCTTGCAGGCGTAGGCGAGCGGGAACAGGCACTCCAGCGCGAGCACGCCGTGGGTGAGGTACCGGGCGGCCTTCGGGTGCTCCTGGGTCCAGCGGTACATGCCCTCGTGGCCGTACGTGCGGGTGCGCATGACGCCGCCGAGCGCGGAGGCGTCGCGCCAGGGCTCGCCGAGCAGCTTGACCCAGCCGGAGACGAGGTACGAGAGGTTGGCCTGGAGCGCGACGTACCAGAGCAGCGCGTCCTTGGCCTGCGGGGACCGTACGAGCCGGGCCGCCCCGGTGGCGGTCTGCACGAGGATCGCGACCTGGTCGGAGCCGTCGGTGCCGTAGCGGTGGCGCGGGTAGAGCAGCGCGGACGTGGAACCGAGGAAGAGGCTCCCGGCGCCCCGCCAACGGGAGTTGCCGGGCAGCAGCATGCCGGTGGCGACGGCGGCGCGCGCGACGTGCAGCGCGGTGGTGGTCCGCGGGCCGCTCACGGCGTTCAGCAGCCGCCGTACCAGCGGGGTGGATTCGGCCTGGACGTCCTTGACGATGGCCCAGTCGTTGAGCCCGCCCCGGCGGATCTGCCGCCGCTGCGCGAGGTACTCCAGGGAGGAGGTCAGCGTGGTGGCGGCGGCCAGCCGTTCGGACAGGCCGAGGGCGCGGTCCCGGCTCACCGCGGCCGGGGCGAACACCGCCGAGGCGATCTTCCGGGTGTTCCTGGCGAATTGCACGCGTGGCACGTATTTCACGTGGTCCCTTTCACGGCGCCCCGGCGGTCGGGGGCGCTAGGCTGGCCGTGGGCCTGCCGGGCCAGAACGCACCTCTGGCCCGGCAGGCGTCGTGGAGCATCCGCCCCGGTCAGGGGGCGGTCGTCATCAGCCCTGGCGGCCGAGTTCGAACGCGCCGATCACGGCGGAGGAAATCGCCACACCGCCGAGAAAAGCACCGGGAGTCGCCAGAACCGGGCTGGCCTCCGGGAAGATGACACCCTCCTCGGGGATTTCCATCGCGTTCACGGCCTCGATGACGTCGTTCATTTTCGCGTCCTTTCGAAAGATGGCTGGGCGGAGCGGGGGAAAGGGGGGCCGGTCAGCCGACCGCGCGGCCGAGCGCGTAGGCGCCGCCGACCAGGGTCGCACCGCCGACGAAGGCGCCGACGGCCTTGGCCCCGCCGATGGCGGCCAGCGCGGCGGCCGGCGTCGCGAGGACGGGCAGCGCGTCGCCGTGGGTGTCGGCGGCCTCGATGGTGCCGAGGTCCAGGCCGTTGACGTGGGAAACGATGTCGTTCATGGCATTCCTCTCCCTGGAAGGGATTTCCGGTGGATGATCAGCCGTTCCGCGCTCGGGGCGGCGGAACGGCGCCGAACCGCCATGCCGTGAATTCCCCCCGGAGCCGCCAACGGGCGGTCGTTCCGAGACGAACACGTGGTGGCGTGGAAGGATGAAAACACCGCTCCGGAACATCGGGTATGACCTGCGTCACACTCGATTTCGGACGGTGACTTTCCCTTGACTGACGGATGTCACGACGCGCCATGACATCCGTCATGCGAACCCATGACAGTTCTCATCCCGGCAAAGTCGAGTCGCCTGCGAACATGTTGCGCATGGCGAATGACGGCAATTCAAACGTGATCGAGGTCACAGACCTCTGGCGCCGCTACGGCCCGCCGGGCCCCGGCGGTTTCGACGCCGTGCGGGGCATCGGCTTCACCGTCGGCCCGGGCGAGCTGTACGCGCTGCTCGGCACCAACGGCGCCGGCAAGACCTCGGCGGTCGAGCTCCTCGAAGGCCTCGCCCGGCCCACCCGGGGCACCGTCACCCTCTTCGGCCGGTTCGACCCCGTCCGCGACCGCAAGCGGGTGCGCCCGCGCACCGGCGTGATGCTCCAACGCGGCGGGCTCCCCACCGATCTGACGGTCGCCGAGACCGTCCGCATGTGGGCCTCCTGCACCACCGACCCGCGCCCGGCCGCCGAGGCCGTCGCCCTCGTGGGCCTGGCCGCGCGCACCGACGTCGCCGTCAAGA
Organism: Kitasatospora sp. NPDC059747; assembly: GCF_042732955.1. NCBI lineage: Bacteria > Bacillati > Actinomycetota > Actinomycetes > Kitasatosporales > Streptomycetaceae > Kitasatospora > Kitasatospora sp. NPDC059747. The sequence goes on from NZ_JBHWGV010000128.1 coordinate 17,403, forward strand.
ACCTCTCCGGCGGTGAAGTCCGGCGCCTGGACCTCGCGTTGGCCACCCTCGGCCGGCCCGACCTGCTCTTCCTCGACGAACCCACCACCGGCATGGACCCGGAGGGCCGCCACGACACCTGGCGGATCATCCGGCGGCTGCGCGCCGAGGGCACCACGATCGTGCTCACCACGCACTACCTCGAAGAGGCCGAGCAACTCGCCGACCGGCTGGCCGTCATGCACGCCGGCCGGATCGCCGCGACCGGCACGATCGCCGAGATCGTCGCCGAGCACCCCGCCACCCTCGCCTTCCGGCTGCCCGCCGGCCTGACCCCCGCCGACCTGCCGCACCCCGCCGACCTGCGGGCCGCCGTCGCCACCGGCCCGGCCGGCCGCGTCGAGCTCACCACCGACGACCTCCAGCACACCACCACCGAAGTGCTGCTCTGGGCCCGCGCCAAGGGCGTCACGCTCAACCAACTCGACGCCCGCTCGGCCTCGTTGGAGGAGGCCTTCCTGCGGATCGCCCGGGGCGGTACGGACCGCACGGAAACGGAGCGGGCCGCGTGAACCGCACCCACCTCGCCGCGCTCTCCCGGGTCGAGCTGACCCTCTTCCTGCGCAGCAAGAGCAACCTCTTCAACGTCCTCGTCATCCCGGTGCTCATCGTCATGGGCACCACGACGGTCATGCGGCAGTTCGACCTCAAGGGCGCCGGCCTCGCCATGGGCCACGTGATGGTCTCCACCACCGCCGGGATCGTCCTGATCATGGCCCTGTACGCACCGCTGATCGGCGTCTACGTCCTGCGGCGCGAGGAGTACGTCCTCAAGCGGCAGCGCACCGGCGAGATCGGCGACCTCGTCATCCTCGCGAGCCCGGCCGTCCCGATGGCGATCGCCGCCGTCCTGCAGTTCACCGCGATCGCCGCCGCCGTCGCCCTCATCGCGGGCCTCGGCGCCCCGGCCGCCCCGCACCTCGTCGCCGTCGGCGTCCTGCTCGGCACCGTGCTGATCGCCGCCGCCGCCGCGCTCAGCACCGCCTTCGCCCGCACCGCGGAGAGCGCCCAGGGCGTCAGCACCGTCGGCTTCATGCTGCTGCTCGTCACCTCCGGCACCGTCATCCCGCTGGAGGTGCTGCCCGGGCCGTTCGCGGACGTCCTGCGCTTCCTCCCGCTCACCCCCGTGATCGAACTGGTCCGCTCCGGCTGGACCGGCGAGGGCGCCGGGATGGTTGACTCGGTGGTCAGGGGCGCGACGCTGCTGGCCTGGACGGCGCTCGCCGCCTGGGGCGCGCTGCGCCGCTTCCGGTGGGAGCCGCGCGCCTGAACCCGCGACGGGCACTCGACGGGCACTCGACGGGTACTCAGCGGGTGCTTGATGGGTGCTTGACGGGCACTCGACGGGCCGGACGGAAAGGAGACGAACGGAGGATGACCGACGTGCAGACGACCACGCACTACCGCACCGACGTCGCGAAGGCGACCGTCCAGACGCGGTGGATGCTGTGCTCGATGCCGTGGCTGCTGCTCGCCGCACTGCTGTGGCCGCTGCTCGCCAGGCTCAACGAGGCGGGGGCACCGGCCGTCGTCGGGTGGGGCATCGCGACCCTCACCGCGGCGCAGGGCATCGGCGCCACCACGGCGATCGCGCACAGCGTCGGGCGGACGGCCCGGCCCAGGGCGCTGCTCGGCGTGATGGCCGCCGTGACGGTGCTCGAACTCGGCCTGCTGCCGTACGCGTACGGCACCGGGCACCTCGACGGCACGCGCGTCCTGGTCATCGCCGCCATCGCGATCGCGATCCCGCCGGCCTTCGCGCTCTCTCCGCTGCTCGGCCAGGCCCGCTACCTCGCCGTGGCGCTGGTCGGCTCGGTCGCGACGGCCGGCGTCGTCTGGTCCTTCGACCGGGCCGCCGGCCCGGCCGTCCTGGCGTTCACCGTCGCGACCTGGACGGTCATCGGCGGGTTGATGCGCTCCTCGCTGTGGTTCCTCGCCGTGCTGTGGCAGCTCGACGCGGCCCGCGAGACCCAGGCCCGGCTCATGGTGGCCGAGGAGCGGCTGCGCTTCGCCCGGGACCTCCACGACATCATCGGGCGCAACCTCTCGGTGATCGCCCTCAAGTCCGAGCTCGTCCAGCGGCTCACCGAGCACCCGAAGGCGCAGGCCGAGCTGACGGAGGTGCAGAAGCTCACCCGCAGCCTGCACCAGGAGATCCGCGAGGTGGTCAAGGGCTACCGCACCACCGACCTGGCCACCGAACTGGAGGGAGCGCGCTCGGTGCTGGAGGCGGCGGGCATCACCTGCCGGATCGAGCGCGACGGCGCCCCCGAGCTCGGCCAGGACGCGCAGACCGCGCTCGGCTGGGTCGTCCGCGAGGGCATCACCAACGTCCTGCACCACTCCCACGCCCGCACCTGCACCATCGCGCTCGCCGGCGCCGCCGATGGCGCCGCCGAACTGACCATCACCAACGACGGCGGCGGCCACCGCCCGGCCTCGGGCGGCGGCAGCGGCCTGGCCGGCCTCGCCGAGCGGCTCGCCCCGCTCGGCGGCTCCCTGGACCACGGACCGGGCGCCGACCGCACCTACCGCCTGCGGGTACTCCTCCCGCCGACCGAAACCCCGACCGAAACCCCGACCGAAACCCCGACCGAACCGCCGACCGAGACCCCGACCGAGACCCTGACCGAGACCCCGACCGAACCGCCGACCGAACCGCCGACCGATCGAGGCCACCGATGATCCGCGTCCTGCTCGCCGACGACGAACACCTCATCCGCGGCGCGTTCGCCGCCCTGCTCGCCTTCGAGGACGACATCGAGATCGTCGCCGAGGCCTCCACCGGCCCGGAGGCCACCGCCATGGCCCTGCACCACCGGCCCGACGTCGCCGTCCTGGACCTCCAGATGCCCGAGCGCGACGGCGTCACGGTGGCCCGCGAGCTCGCCCAGGCCCTGCCGGACTGCCGGACGATGATCGTCACCAGCCACGGCCTCCCGGGCCACCTCAAGCGCGCCCTCGCCTGCGGCGTCACCGGGTTCGTCTCCAAGACCGTCTCCGCCCAGGAGCTCGCGAGCATCATCCGCACCGTCCACGGCGGCCACCGCTACATCGACCCGATCCTCGCCGCGGACGCCATCAGCGCCGGCGCCTCGCCGCTGAGCGCCCGCGAGGCCGACATCCTGTCCCTCGCCGCCGACGGCGCCCCCGTCCTGGAGATCGCCGAGCGCGCCGCCCTCGCCCCGGGCACCGTCCGCAACTACCTCTCCTCCGTCACCACCAAGCTCGGCGTGGAGAACCGCCACGCGGCCGCCCAGCTCGCCCGCCAGCGCGGCTGGATCTGATCGCGCCGAGCCGGGGGCGGAGCGGCGGAGGCTGCGGCGTTTACCGATCGTCAACAACCTTTTCCTACGGTGGGTCCACGGGGGCCGCCGGCCGGCGGTGCCCCGGCACGCTTCCGACCGAGGGGGATTCCACTGTCCAGGATCATCACCGCCGCCGTACCGGCGCACGGCCACGTCGGCCCGCTGCTCGCCATCTCCGCCGACCTCGCCGCCCGCGGCCACGAGGTGGTGTTCCTCGGCGGCGGCCGGTTCGCGGGGGCGGCGGAGCGGGCCGGGGTGCGCTTCGTGGCGCTGCCGGCGGAGGCGGACTTCGACGACCGGGACCTCGACGCCCGCTTCCCGGGGCGCTCCGAGCTGCCGGCCGGGCCCGCGCGGATCGCCTTCGACGTCAAGCACGTCTTCACCGACCCCGTCCCGGCGCAGTACCGCGCGCTGGAGGAGCTGCTGGCCGGCTTCCCGGCGGACGCGGTGGTCGTGGACGCGTTCTTCCAGGGAGCGCTCGCGCTGGCGCTGAGCCGGCCCCGGTCGCGGCGGCCCGCCGTGGTGGGCGTCGGGGTGGCCCCGCCGATGTTCCAGAGCATCGACACCGCGCCGTTCGGCCTCGCCCTGCCGCCCGTGCCGGGCGAGGAGGGCCGGGCGCGCAACCGGGCGATGTACGAGGAGGTGAACCGGCGCGGCGAGCCGCTCCAGCGGTACGCCGAGGAGGTGTTCGCGGGCCTCGGGATCACCCTGCCGGACGGGCCGCGCGCCAACGCCCTCGTGACGGTGCCGGACCACTTCCTCCAGCTCACCGTGCCCGGCTTCGAGTACCCGCGCAGCGACGCCCCGGAGACCTTCCGGATGATCGGCGCGCTGCCGCCGGCCGTCGGCGCCGAGCACCGCCTGCCCGCCTGGTGGCGGGAACTGGACGGCACCCGCCCGGTGGTTGTGGTCACTCAGGGCACGCTCGCCAACGGCGACCTCACCGAGCTCGTCGCGCCCACCGTGACCGCCCTGGCGGACCGCGACGTGCTGGTGGTCGCCGCCACCGCGCGCCCCGACGGCCCGGCCGCGCTCACCGAACTCCTGGGCGCACTGCCCGGCAACGTCCGGGCCGCCGGCTACGTGCCCTTCGACCTGCTGTTGCCGCACGCCGACGTGCTGGTGAGCAACGGAGGCTACGGCGGCGTCCACACCGCGCTGCGCTACGGCGTGCCGCTGGTGGTCGGCGGCGCGAGCGAGGACAAGCCCGAGGTGGCGGCCCGGGTGCAGTGGTCGGGCGCGGGGCTCGACCTGCGCACCGGGCGGCCGGAGGCCGCGGACGTCGCGAAGGCCGTCGACGAGGTGCTGGCCGACGGGCCGGTGCCCGGGCGGGGCCCCCCGCGGGGCCCGGCGCTCGCGGAGTAACCCCCCCGGGCGGCCCGCGCCCCCCGAGTGGGGT
>NZ_JBHWGV010000128.1:22158-26440 GCF_042732955.1 Kitasatospora sp. NPDC059747
GGGGGGCGCGCGGGGGGGGGGCGCGGGGGCGGGCCGCGGCGGGCGCCCGCGGGGGGGCCGGGGCTCCGGGGGCGCCCCCGCCCCATCGACGCCGTCGCCGAGCTGGTGGAGTCGCTGGGCTGAGCCGGACCGGGCGTCAGCGGCGGGACGGGCGGCGGCTCACTGGTCGTCGCCGTCCGCGTCCGGTCCGGCGGCCGGTGCGCCGCCCTTGCCGATGCCGAGCTTGGCCTCGGCGGTGGTCCAGTCGGCGGCGATGGCCTGCTGGACGGCGGCGAGGGTGGCCTGGCCCTTGCAGAGCGCGGTGTGCAGGTGCGTCTCGACGGTGTCCTTGGGGTTGTTCGGACCCTTGCCCGGGACGTGGTCGGGGGACGGCGGCTGGACCCACAGGTTGCGCGGGTCGTTCGGGTCGCCGCCGAGCTGCAGGCTGATCAGGTGGTCGTACTCGGCGTCGCCCATCGGGCCGGTGTAGCCGTAGGACTTGGCGTTCTCGGCCTTCTCCTTGCCGGTGATGTTCGCCGGCGGGCGGATCCCCGAGGTGTAGCCGCCCGGCTTGCAGACGGTGTCGTTGAGGTTGGCCTGGGTGACCGCCGGGCTGGTCGCGCCCGGGGTGCAGTTCGGGTCCGGCAGCGGCTGCTTGTCCGCGGTGTAGTGGTACTTGCAGGTGCCGGCGGCGGGCTGGGCCTGCACGTCGTACGAGGGCTTGGGGCCGACGCCGACCGGGATCGCGTGCGCGGCGGCCGCGTCGCCGGCCGCCGGGGCCGAGCCCTTGGCGGCCGCGCTGGTGGGGGCGGGCTTGGCGGTGTGTCCGGTGTTGGACGAGCAGCCTGCGGCCGCGGCGAGCAGGACGGCCGCGGCTATGGCCAGGGCACCGCGAGCGGGAGCCGGCACGAGTTCCTCCAGGTGGGTGTGCGTGAGCTGCGGGCCGGCGGGCCGCCGGATACCGCGCCAGCGGACACTACCGTGTCAAAGGGGCCAAAGGGGTGACGCCACGTCGGGCGCGGGAGGCCGTGGCCCGGCGTGCGGAATCGTTCCGCCGCGCCCGCCGTCTCGCGTGCCGTCCCGGATGCCGGTCGCGTGCCGTTCCGGGGGCCCGTCAGGGGACTGACGTCGGGCGGAGTAACCGAAGGGCGGGGCCCGTCAAGCATGCGTAGCTTCGTCACCGAACGACTGCTCGCCGGCGTTCCCCGCTCCGTTCCCCGATCTGACCCCCGCTCTGATCCCTCTCCGACCCCCCGACCGGAGTCACCCCATGCGGATCCCCGCCCTCCTCGCGGCAGCCGCCCTGCTGCCGCTCTCAATCACCGCCGCGCAGGCCGCCCAGGCCGCCGCCGGCCCAGCCCACCGCTCGACGTACGCCAAGGACCTGAGCGTCCAGGTCAGCCCGCCGTCCTTCCCGACCGCGCCCGGCGCCGTCGGGACGATCCTGGTGACGGTCTGCAACAACGGCTCCGAGACGCCGGCCGACGGGGCGACCCTGGTGGTCAACGGCCCCGCCGATCCGTCGATGCGCCTGACCACCGATCACGCGGGCCCGGTGGACGGCGGCTGGAACTGGATCCGCTTCACCGTCGCCAAGGGGCTGGCACCGGCCACCTGCGAGACGGAGAAGCTCTACGGCGAGACCATCAGCACCACCCCCGGCCCGAGGACCTACCCCGGCGGCACCGCCGTGGTCACCTGGGACGCCGACCAGAACCCGAACGACAACTCGACCACCTGGTCCTGGGACACCTCCGCGCCCGTCACCGACGCGGTGCTGGAGATGTGGCGGCCCCCGAAGCCCGCCGCGCCCGGCAACCCGGCCGACTTCGAGGTGCTGGAGCGCAACCTCGGCCCTTCCACCGACTACCCGTGGCGCGGCCGGCTCACCGCCAAGCTCCCGCCCGGCTCCAAGTGGCTCGACAGCGCGCCGAGTGACAACAAGTGCGCGATCTCGGCCGACGGCACCACGGCCACCTGCGACGACATCGTCGGCAACACGTGGTCCCAGTACAACCGCGGCTTCGCGCTCCGGGTCGACCCGGCCGCGAGCCCGGGCACGAGCATCGCCGCGACGCTCACCTACGAGGCCCCGGCCAACCCGGACCCGCACACCTTCGTCCTGACGGTGCTCATCCCGGTGTGCTGAGCCGCGCGCCGAGCCCGGTGGGCCCGGTGGGCCGAACACACGGGTGGGGCCGGTCCCGTACCGGCCGCCCCCACCCTCCGCGGCCCGGGCGTCAGTGCGCCGCGATCCAGTCCGTGATCAGCTCGTCCAGCACGCCCAACGGCAGGCTGCCATGCCCGATCACCTCGTGGTGGAACTCCTTCACGTCGAAGCGCGGGCCGAGCGCCGCCCGCGCCCGCCCCCGGTGCCGGACGATCTCCCGGCGGCCGATCAGGTAGGCCGTGGCCTGACCGGGCCAGGCGATGTACCGGTCGATCTCGTTGCGGACGTTGGCCTCCGTCGTGGCCGTGTTGTCCCGCATGTAGGCGATCGCCCGCTCCCGCGACCAGCCGAAGTGGTGCAGCCCGGTGTCCACCACCAGCCGCACGGCCCGCAGCGCGTCCAGCGACAGCATGCCGAAGCGGGAGAGCTCCGAGCTGTACAGCCCCATCTCGTCCGCCAGCCGCTCGGTGTACAGCCCCCAGCCCTCGACGTGCGCGGTCAGCTGCCCGGTCGGCTTCTGGCGGAACTCCGGCAGGTGGTGCAGCGTCTGGGCGACGGCGATCTGCAGGTGGTGGCCCGGCACGCTCTCGTGGAAGGCGATCGCCTCGTACTCGTACCGGAAACGGGTGTGCGGGCGCAGCGTGTTGATCCAGTGGGTGCCGGGCAGGCCGCCCGGGCCCGGCGGCTGGTAGTAGGCGAGCGGCGCGGTCTCCGCCTCGATCGGGTCGATCTCGCGGGTCACGCAGTCGGCGATCGGGTAGGCGCGGAAGTACCCGGCGGACGCGAGGCGGGCCCGCTCCAGCGCGTCGTCGGCGAGGGCGACGATCTCCGCCGCGCCGGCGAACCGCAGGGCCGGGTCCTCGCGCAGCGCGGCCAGCACGCGGTCGGTGCCGACGACGCCGAGCACCGTGGCGCCCAGCTCGGCGAACTCCTCGCGCAGCGCCGCCACCGCGTCCAGGCCGATCCGGTGGATCTCCTCCGGGGTGAGCCCGGGCCGGGTGTAGCGGCCGACGGCGTCCGCGTAGCCCTCGGTGCCGCCGGGCACGTGGCACACGCCGGCCTCGGTGTCCGGCCGGGCCCCGGCCGCGAGCCGCTGGGCCAGGCCCGCCCGGTAGCGGGCCACCGCGGGCCGCACGCCGTCGCGCACGATCGTCTCGGCGCGCAGCGCCTCGCGGCGGCCGTGCAGCGGGCGCAGTAGCTGGTCGTCGGCGAGACTCCCGGCGAGGTAGCCGTCGAGCTGGGCGATCGCGGCGTCGACGCCGCTGCGCAGCGGGCGGCGGCCCTCGACGGCGGCGTCGAGGTAGCGCTGGAGGCAGGCGTCGAAGTAGCCGGGCAGTCCGGCCAGGCGCTCCAGGTAGGAGTCGGCGCCCTCCTGGTCGACCGCGGTCATGACGAGGGACTGGAAGGCCTCGTTCTGGGGCGCCGCGATGGTCGCCGAGATGCTGAAGTCGGCGAGTCCGTGGGTGATCCGGCCGGTGCCGTTGTCGATCAGGCGGGCGAGGACGCGGTGCGTGATGCGGTCCTCGCCGTCGAGGGCGTCGAGGGGCACCGCGGCGAGCCGCGTCGCGAGGCCCTGCAGCACCGCGCGGTGTTCCAGGGCGGCCTCCCGGGACGGGTCCGGCACCTCGTGGGCGTGGCCCGCGACCCCGCTGAGCGTGGCGCCGAACGGGTCGTGCGCGTTCTCGGCGGCGAAGTACTCCTCGGCGAGCGCGGCGAGTTCGGCCTGGTGAGTCTGCTCGTTCATGAGAGGTGCCTATGACGAAACCTCAGGGGTCCGCAACCCCTGGGACGGCATTGGCCGTTGCGGGTTCATGAAGCCGGTTCGCGTTCATGCAGCCGGTTCGCGCGCCGGTCCGCGTGCCGTTTGCGCAGCTCGTCCGGGATATGACGATGCCGGCCCCGTCGCTCTCGGGCGACGGGGCCGGCATCGGTTCTTCGGGGGCGGGGAGCGTCAGGCCTTCGCGGCCTTCGCGGCCTTGGCAGCGGCCTCCGCGGCCTCCTTCTCGTGCTTCGCCTTGATCCGGGCGGTCTCCTTGCGGACGTCCACCTGGTTGGCGCGCTCGTGCTGGAGCCACAGCGGGTTCTCCGCCTTGAGGGCGTCGATCTGCTCGGTGGTGAGCGCCTCGGTCACCC
>NZ_JBHWGV010000129.1:0-7834 GCF_042732955.1 Kitasatospora sp. NPDC059747
CCCCCACCGGTGTGTGGTGGTCGAGGTGGAGCAGCGCCGTGCCGGTGATCCGGCTGGAGCGGCGGGACCAGTTCTCGAACGGGCGGCCGACGAAGTAGGACATCGGCATCACCAGCCGTCGCTGGTCCCAGGTCTCGATCACCACGGCCGTCAGGGTGATCTCCTCCACCTTCCCCCACTCCCCGGCCACCACGACGACGTCCCCGATGCGCGCCAGATCGCCGAAGGCCATCTGCACCCCGGCGAAGACGTTGGCGAGCGTGCTCTGCGCCGCCACGCCCGCCGCCACGCCGACCAGGCCGGCGGAGGCCAGCAGGCTCGTGCCGACGCCGCGGACCTCCGGGAAGGTCATCAGGACGGCACCCAGCGTCGCGACGGCGACGATCGCCTGGCAGATCCGGCCGAGCAGGCCGACCTGGGTCCGGGCGCGCCCGGCCCACACCGGGTCGCGCCGGTGGACGGCGATCCTGAGGGCGCCCTCGGCGAGGAGCGCGACGAGGCGGCCGCACAGCCATCCGCCGGAGGCGATCGCGAGGATCACCGCCAGGTGCCGCAACCCGGCGCGGGCGGCGGGCGGCGCGGCGATCCACGGTTGCGCGGCGGCGAGCACGAGGCACGCCGTCAGCGCCAGGACCGGCCGGCGGCAGCGGCGCACCGGGAGCGGCACGCCGGCCGGGCCTCCGGGGACCGCCAGCCGCCGCGCCACCGCCTGCGCCACCCGGTCGAGGCCATAGGTGACGACGGCGGCGACGACGCCGGCGACGCCGAGGCGGAGCAGGCTCCACCACATGTGCCGGTCTCCTTTCCGCGGCTTTCCGCGGCGACGGGTTCGAGCGGGCCGAACGGCTGGTTCAGTCGGGCGGCTCGGGCGCTTCCGGGTGGCCCGGCCGCGGCCTGGCCGGTTCGGGCGGGGGCCACAGGGGGTCCGGATCCGGGAGCGGGTCGGGCGGGGGCTCGGGCGTGCCCGGCGACGGCGGAGGGTCGGGCACCACGGGCGGGCCGGGCGGCCGGGTCGGATCCGGCGGCGCCAGGGGCTCCGGCGGGAGCGGTTGTGGTGGCGGGAGGCCGGGCTCGGCGGGGGTGAAGGCCATGGGTGACGTCTCCTCTCCAGCGGGGGGACGGATCGATTCGGTGCGGTCAGGCGGCGAGCAGGTCCTTCAGCTCCTGGTCCCAGTCGATCCGGGTGTGTTCGAGCCCGGGCGGCACTATCCGGGCGGTGGCGGCCAGGAACCGGGCGACGGCGTCGGCGGAGGCGGCGAGCAGGGCGACGCCCTCGTCGTCGGCGAGCGCGATCAGCACGTAGGCGTCGTCGAACGGGGCCACGTGGACGTCGCCCTCCCCCGCGGGCCCGTGGAGGCCGGCGACGAGCAGGTCGCGCGAGAGCGTCCACGCGGCGTCCGGCTGGAAGTCCGCGAAGTCCAGCGCCACCGCGTGCGGTTCGTCGGACCGGTAGGACCAGCCGACCTCCAGGAGCCGGCTGCGTTCGTCGCCGGTCATCAGTCGCATGGTGATCCGGGCGGCAAGACGTTCCATGGGCGTTTCCCCTTTCCCGGGTTCCTCGGGCCGGGACGACCGCCGGCTGTCCCGGCCCGTGTGTGTGGTGTCCGGCGGTCCGGCGCGTCCGCCGTGACAGCTCGGCTGCCCCGGTTGCCGCGGTTCATGCCACCGGATCGGAGAACCGCCCGGGACACCCGAGGATCCGCCGCCGAGAATCCGCCGCCGAAGATCCGCTGTCGAGGATCCGCAGTCCCCGGCCGTTCACGCGATCCTCACACCGGCCACCGGCATGGATCCGGACTCGGCGGGTACCCGGGGACGGACCGTACGCCGAGGGGAAAGGACCGACATGGCCACGACCAGTGACGAACTCCTCCACCGCGCGACAGGCCGGGCTCCGGACGAGGCCCCGGCGGTCGGGGCGCCCAGAGACCCTCGCGCCGCCACCCCCGCGCTGGACTCCCCCGCAGTGGACTCCCCCGCACTGGACTCTCGCGGACTCGACGGCATCCCCGGGCTGGACGGCATCGACGACCCCCGGCACGTCGCGCCCGCCGACGCGCGCGAGCTGACGCGGGTGCTGCTGGTCCGGCTGGCGGCGCTGGAGGAGGGCACCCGCGAGTACTCCTACGTACGCACCACGCTGATCGAGCTCAACCTGTCGCTGGTCCGGTTCGCGATCCGCCGCGTGGGCAACCACCAGGAGCCCGTCGAAGACCTCGTGCAGGTCGGCTCGGTCGGCCTGATCAAGGCGATCGACCGTTTCGACCCCGACCACGGCGCGGAGTTCACCACCTTCGCCCTGCCGACCATCCTCGGCGAGATCCGCCGCCACTTCCGCGACGCCACCTGGGCCGTCCACGTGCCGCGCCGCCTCCAGGAGCTGCGCATCACCCTCGCGAAGTCCCGCGACGAGCTGTTCCAGCGCCTGGGCCGGGCGCCGACGGTGCCCGAGATCGCCGCACACCTCGACCTGTCGGAGGAGGAGGTGATCGAGGGTCTCGCCGCCGCCAACGGCCACACCGCGGGCTCTCTCGACGCCCCCGCCACCGAGGGGCGGCAGGAGCCGAACCCGCTCACCCAGCGCCTCGGCGAGGAGGACCCGCGGTTCGCCACCGTCGAGGACCTGATCGTCCTCAAGCCCCTCATCGCCGCCCTGCCGGAGCGCGACCGGCTCATCCTGTCGATGCGCTTCGGCGAGGACCTCACCCAGTCCCAGATCGGCGCCCGCCTCGGACTGTCCCAGATGCACGTCTCCCGGCTCCTCACCCGCCTGTTGAAGAGGCTCCACGCGGACCTCACCGCCCCGTAAGCCGGCCCCGCACTCCCGCGACGCCGCGCACGCCACCCACGGCCTTGGCCGCACCCGGGTGGCGTGCGTACGCTCGTGGAGCACACCCGTGGAGGGGAAGCACGACGATGCCCGCAGAGCAGACGATGCCAGCAGAGAACGAGCCCGCGACCGTGCCGACCACCGCGTTCCCCGGCCCCTTCCAGGCGGGCTCCCGCCCCCGGCCCGACCTGGTCGTGCACACCCGGCACACCGACACCCGGGCGGCCGTCTGCGCGCTGGCGGGCGACCTCGACATCGAGGGCCTGGAGCCCGCCAGGAACGCGCTCCACGACCTGGTGGCCCGGCGCCCGCCGCTGCTCGTCGTCGACCTCGGGCTCGTCGACTTCTGCGACTCCTCCGGCCTGAACCTGCTGTTGCGGACCCGCGTGGCGGCGATCGCCGCGGACGTCGGGTTCCGCCTCGCGGCACCGTCCGCCACCGTGCTGCGGCTGCTCGAACTGACCTGCGCCGACAGCGTCTTCTCGCTCCACCCGTCCGTGGACGCGGCGCTCGCCGCACCGCTCTGACCGGCGGCGCGAATCCCGCCCCGAGCCCGGCGCGGTCGAATCCGGTCGACGGCGCGCATGATCCGCCCACGGCCGGGAATCCGAGCAGACGAAGCACGACAAGCACGACCAAGCATGACGAATCGCGACCAAACGCACCGAAACAGACGAAACGGACCACGACGCCGAAGCCGAAGGGGACCCCGCACATGACGACCAGCCGGGCAACCCTCGACGACGACCGGCCGGGCACCGGCCCCACCCTGCCGCCCGGCGGACAGCGCCGCCGCCTGCACCTGGCCGGGCAGCCGAAGCCCGTCGCCCGCGCCCGCGCGTACGCCGCGCAGGCCGTCGCCGACTGGTCGTGGCCAGCGGGCGGCTCCGGCGCGGACGACATCGTCCTCCTCGTCGCCGAGCTGGTCGCCAACGCCCTGCTGCACGCCGGCGGCCCGGAGGACCTCGTCCTCGACGCCTCCCCGGCCCGTCTGCGCATCGAGGTCACCGACCGCTCGACCACCCTGCCCGAACCGCGCCTGCCCCACCGCCCGGGCGTGCCGGGCGGGCACGGCCTCTTCATCGTCCGGAACGCCGCGACCCGCTGGGGCGCCCAGCCGCACCCCGGGGGCAAGACGGTCTGGGCCGAGCTCGACGCCGCTCCGCCGCGGTGAGGTCGCAGCCGTCGCCGTGCGGCGCAACTACCGCGCCCTGAAGCACTAGTGACCCGAGCACCGCCCTGTCAAGGCGGCGGGAAGGATCCGTCAAAGTATCCGCCGCGGACGCCCCGCCCGGCGCGTCGAACGCTCCGACCCGCTAGCCTGGACCGCTTGTTCCCCCCGCGTTTCCCGCGGTCCCCGAGATCCCTCCGAGGAGCACAGCGCCGTGTCCGACAGCTTCGCGCACCTGCACGTCCACACCGAGTACTCGATGCTGGACGGGGCGGCGAAGAACGGCAAGCTGTTCGCCGAGGCGGAGAGACAGGGCATGCCCGCCATCGCGATGAGCGACCACGGCAACATGTTCGGCGCGTACGAGTTCTTCCACGCCGCCGCGAAGACCGGGGTGAAGCCGATCATCGGCATCGAGGCGTACGTCGCCCCGGCCTCGCGCTTCCACAAGAAGCAGGTCTTCTGGGCGCCGGGCGGCCAGCGCCCCTCCGGCGCCGACGGCGAGGGCGGCAAGGACGTCTCCGGCGGCGGCCGCTACACCCACATGACCATGTGGGCGCAGAACGCGACCGGCCTGCGGAACCTCTTCAAGCTCTCCTCGCTCGCGTCGATGGAGGGCTACTACATGAAGCCCCGCATGGACCGCGAGCTGATCGCCGCCAACGCGGGCGGCATCATCGCCACCACCGGCTGCCCCTCCGGCGAGGTGCAGACCCGGCTGCGCCTCGGCCAGTACGACGAGGCGGTCAAGGCGGCCGGCGCCTACCAGGACATCTTCGGCAAGGAGAACTACTTCCTGGAGCTGATGGACCACGGCCTCGACATCGAGAAGGACGTCCGCGAGGACCTCCTGCGCCTGGCCAAGCAGCTGAACATCCCGCTGCTCGCCACCAACGACTCGCACTACGTGACCGCCGACCAGGCCGACGCCCACGACAGCCTGCTCTGCGTCGGCGTGGGCAAGAACAAGGACGACCCGAACCGGTTCAAGTTCCAGGGCACCGGCTACTACGTCAAGACCGCCGAGGAGATGCGCGAGCTCTTCCGCGAACTGCCGGAGGCCTGCGACAACACCCTCGCGATCGCCGAGCGCGTCGAGTCGTACGAGGAGGTCTTCACCTACGTCGACCGGATGCCCCAGTTCGACGTCCCCGAGGGCGAGACCCAGGCCTCCTTCCTGCGCAAGAAGATCGAGATCGGGCTGCAGCACCGGTACGGCGACAGCCCCAGCCAGGAGGTGCTGGACCGCATCGAGCTGGAGATGGGCGTGATCACCCCGATGGGGTTCGACGCCTACTTCCTCGTGGTCGCCGACATCTGCCAGTACGGCCGGGACAACGGCATCCCGGTCGGCCCCGGCCGAGGCTCGGCGGCCGGCTCGATGGTCGCCTACCTGACCGGCATCACCCAGCTGGACCCGCTGGAGCACGACCTCCTCTTCGAGCGCTTCCTCAACCCCGAGCGCATCAACCCTCCGGACGTCGACATCGACTTCGACGACCGCCAGCGCGACCAGATGGTCCGCTACGTCACCGAGAAGTACGGCGCCGCCTACACGGCCCAGGTGAACACCTTCGGCACGATCAAGGCCAAGGCCGCCGTGAAGGACGCCAACCGCATCCTCGGCTACCCGTTCTCCATGGGCGACCGGATCACCAAGGCGATGCCGCCGGACGTCATGGGCAAGGGCGTGCCGCTGGCCGACCTGTTCGACGAGAAGCACGCCCGGTACAACGAGGGCACCGAGATCCGGGCGCTGTACCAGAACGAGCCGGACGTCAAGAAGATCATCGACACCGGCCGGGGCATCGAGGGCCTCATCCGCGGCACCGGCGTGCACGCCGCGGCCGTCATCCTCTCCTCGACCCCGCTGCTCGACCTGATCCCGCTGCACATGCGGGACAAGGACGGCGTGATCATCACCGGCTTCGACTACCCGTCGTGCGAAGCCATGGGCCTGATCAAGATGGACTTCCTGGGTCTGCGGAACCTGGGCATCATCGACCACTGCATCAAGATCGTGAAGGCCAACCGGGGCATCGACGTCGACATCGAGAAGATCCCGATCGACGACCCCACCACCTACCAGCTCCTGGCCCGCGGCGACACCCTCGGCGTGTTCCAGCTCGACGGCGGCCCCATGCGTGCCCTGCTCAAGCTGATGAAGCCCACCGAGTTCGCCGACATCTCCGCCGTGTCCGCGCTCTACCGGCCCGGCCCGATGGGCATGAACTCGCACACCAACTACGCGCTGCGCAAGAACGCCCAGCAGGAGATCATCCCGATCCACCCCGAGCTGGAGGAACCGCTCAAGGACGTCCTCGGCCCCACCTACGGCCTGATCGTCTACCAGGAGCAGGTCCAGCGAGCCGCCCAGGTGCTGGCCGGCTACTCGCTCGGACAGGCAGACCTGCTGCGCCGCGCGATGGGCAAGAAGAAGAAGGAGGTGCTGGAGAAGGAGTTCGTGCCCTTCCACGCGGGCTGCAAGGAGCGCGGCTACTCCGACGAGGCCATCCAGGCCGTGTGGGACGTCCTGGTCCCGTTCGCCGGCTACGCGTTCAACAAATCGCACTCCGCCGCGTACGGCCTGGTCTCGTACCAGACCGCCTACCTGAAGGCCAACTACCCGGCCGAGTACATGGCCGCGCTGCTCACGTCCGTCGCCGACGACAAGGACAAGATGGCGGTCTACCTGGCCGAGTGCCGGCAGATGGGCATCAAGATCCTCTCCCCCGACGTCAACGAGTCGGTGGTCGACTTCACCGCCGTCGGCAGCGACGTCCGCTTCGGCCTCAAGGCCGTGCGCAACGTCGGCGTGCCGGTCATCGAGTCCCTGGTGCGCACCCGCGCGGAGAACGGCAAGTACACCTCGTTCCCCGACTTCCTGGACAAGGTCGAGCTGGTCGTCTGCAACAAGCGCACCGTCGACTCCCTGGTCAAGGCCGGCGCCTTCGACTCCCTCGGCCACACCCGGCTCTCGCTCAGCAGCGTCCACGAGACCGCGATCGACGCCGTCACCGGGGTGAAGAAGCAGCAGGCCATCGGCCAGGACGACCTGTTCGGCGCGATGGACACCGGCGACGGCGACGGCCCGGGCATCGGGCTGGACTTCCAGCTCACCGACCAGGAGTGGCCCCGCCGCCAACTCCTCGCCCTGGAACGCGAGATGCTCGGCCTGTACGTCTCCAGCCACCCGCTGGACGGCGCCGAGCACATCCTCTCCCAGAACCGCGACACCTCGATCGCCGAACTCCTCGGCTCCGGCCGCTCCGAGGGCGAGGTCCGCCTCTCCGGCCTGATCACCGGCGTGGACCGGCGCATCAACAAGGCGGGCAACGCCTGGGCGATCATCACCCTCGCCGACCGCGACGGCTCGGTCGAGGTGCTGTTCTTCCCGGCGACCTACAACCTCATGGCCGACCAGATGATCGAGGACAACGTGATCTCGGTCCGCGGCCGCCTCAACGAGCGCGACGGGTCGCTCAGCATCTTCGGCCAGGAGATCAGCACGCTCGACGTCTCCTCCGCCGAGCTCGGCACCAAGCCGCCGGTCCAGATCACCGTCCCGGTCTCCCGGCTCACCCCCCAGGTGGTCGCCGAGCTCAAGCTCGCCCTCCAGGCCCACCCGGGCGACGTCCCGGTCCGCCTGCTGACCACCAACTGGGACAAGAACACCCTCTACGAGCTCGGCTTCCTGGTGAACCCCGACAACGGCCTCGCCTCGGACGTCAAGACCCTCCTCGGCAACCGCGCCTGGGCGGGCGCGGCCGTGCGGGCCTGAGCCCGGTCGCCTGAGGTGGGCCGCGCGGGGGGGGGCGGGGGCGGGCCCCAAC
>NZ_JBHWGV010000129.1:7844-13843 GCF_042732955.1 Kitasatospora sp. NPDC059747
CCCGCGCCTGTGGTGCCCGCCCCCGGCCTCCCGCCCGGCGCCAACCTAATCGTCGCGGGGTGGCGCCGTCACCAGGAGGTGGCGTCGTCCAGCGACTGCTGCCAGTAGGTGACCTTGAGGGAGTCGTCCACGTAGACGCCCTTCTCCGGCAGCGACGGGTGGGCCCCGGCGCCGACGCTCCCGCTGCCGGAGGGGCCGCGGAAGTAGACGACCAGGGACGTGGCAGTGCGGCCGTTCGAGCCGTTGGTGCCGTCGGTGGAGGACAGGTCGACGGACGCGTAGCCGGACTCGCCGGGCTTCAGCGTGACGACGGCCTGCGGCTTCGACTCGGCGATGACCGGGGGCACGGACTGGTCCTCGCCGAACCGCACGGCCGGGTAGCCGTGGAGGTAGCAGGTGACGGGGCCGGTGTTGGTCACCGTGAGCAGCAGGTGGTTCACCGGGCGGTTGAGCGGGGCGGCGACCGTCTTGGTGTTGGCGGCCTGGCAGGTGGTCGGGGCGGCGGGCGCGGAAGGCGCGGCAGGCGCGGCAGGCGCGGAGGTCATCGGCGCGGGGGTCTTCGGAACGGCGGCCGGGGTCTTGCCGGCCGCGCCGACGGACGTGGGGGCCGCCGGCGAGGCGGGTGCGGTGGCCCTAAGCGACGGGCCGGTGGACGTCGCGATGTCCCCGATGTCCCCGTTGTCGTTGCACGCGGCCAGCGAGAGGGCGGCGACCACGACGGTCGCGGCGACGGTGATCGGACGGGTGCGGGAGGTACGGACGGACATGAGGTCGCGCCCCTTTCGGCCTTCGGTCGGACGGTGCGTCCATCGGATGACCGAAGCCTGCGGAACCGTCCGTCCCAGCCGCCACGTCTGACGGGGCGATAGGTAGGGTGGAACGGCGAACCGGGCTCTGACCAGCGCGACTTGGACGAGCCTGGAACGCCGGAACGGGACGCGGGGGGATCGGAGGGGACGGGTGTCGGAGGGCACGGGGAGCGCGGAGGCGGAGGAGTTCGCGCGGTTGCTGAGCGGACTCAAGACCCGCTCGGGACTGAGTTACGGAACGCTGGCCAAGCGCCTGCACACGAGCACGTCGACGCTGCACCGCTATTGCAACGGCACGGCGCTGCCCAACGAGTACACGCCGGCGGAACGCTTCGCACGGGTCTGCCGGGCGACGCCGGAGGAGCTCGTGGAGCTGCACCGGAGCTGGATCCTGGCGGACGCGGCGCGGGCTCGTCGGAGTGCCCCGACCGCACCTCCCGAGGCCCACGCGGAGCCGGCCGTCGAAGCGGTGACGGAGTCCGCTCCGCCACGGCGCCGCCGGAACGCGCTGATCGCCTCCGCCGCGGCCGTCGCCGTGGTGGCCGCCACGGTGATCGTCGTGCGTCCCGCGATCTGGGGTGCCGGCAGCGATGCGGACGGACGGCAGGAGGCCGGCACGACGGTGTCGGCTGGTCCGGCGGGTACGGCGGGTACGGCTACGGCGGGTACAGCCGCCGCACCGGAATCCCCCCTCCCCGTCCCCGCCCTCCCCGCCGCCTCCACCGCCGCGGCCGCCGTCACGCCCGCGCCGCCGAGCCCCACCCCCACCGCCGACGCGCCGGCGCCGCTCACCGTCGGCATCCGCCCGTACGTCTACGCCGACCCGTGCAGCCAGCACTTCCTCGTCAACAGCGCGCCCGCCCAGGTCGGCCCGCCGGCCACCGAGCGCGACGCCCCGCGCTGGGCCGCCGCCTACGGCGCGGTCTCCTCCCGCGAACAGCAGGTCGCCCTCACCGTCCAGGGCACCGGAGCGGACACGGTCGTCCTGGAGGCGCTGCACGTGCGGATCACGGCCAAGGGCGCACCGCTCGCGTGGAACGACTACTCGATGGGGGTCGGCTGCGGCGGCGAGGTCGGGACCAAGTCCTTCGACGTCGACCTCGACCGGGGCAGTCCCGTGCTCACCGTCAAGGGCGGCCAGCGCGCATTCCCGTACAAGGTGAGCGCGTCCGACCCCGAGGTCTTCTACGTCACCGCGCACACCAAGGCGCACGACGTCCGCTGGGACCTGACGCTGGACTGGTCCAGCGGCGGCCGCCGCGGCACCGTCCGCATCGACAACGGCGGCACCCCCTTCCGCACCAGCGCCGACGTCAACCGCCCCGGCTACGACTACCCGCTGGGCTACACCGACTGGATCAAGCGGCGGCTGGACGGCTAGAACCGGTCCGGAACCGCCCGGCGGTCACTCGCCGAGCTCGAAGGTGTCCGTCGCCACGCGGTACGGCCCGGAGGCGGCGGCCGAGGCCGGGTTCACCAGCACGACGAAGTCGGCGAGCGCGTCCTGCGAGGGCTTCCCGTCGGCGGTGCTCCCCGGCTCGGCCTCCCAGTCGATCAGGTGGACGACCACCGAGTGGTCGCCGTCCGCCAGGTCGAGCCGAACCGTGTCGGGCCACGGCTCACCGGCGACGGCCTCGATCCCGCTGAGACAGGCCACGCCCCGCGAGCGGAGGAGGTACGGCTTCGAGGACACGACGACGTACGCCGACTCGCGCTCGGTCAGCCGGGCGTCCGCGGCTGCGGAGCCGGCCCGGACCACGACGCCGAAGGCGCCGTCCGAGCGGATGTTGATCGGCACCAACGCCCCGGCCCGGATGTGCCGGAGCCGGCCCTCCTCCTCCGACAGCTCCGGCTCCCAGCTCGCGTGGTCGACCACCCCGGAGAACGCGGCCGGGCTCCACAGCGCGAGCATGCCCGCATCGGTGGCCACGGTCACGGGAGCAGCGGCGGGCCGGGGGTCGCTCATCGGGTTCTCCAAGATCCACGCAGCCCGAACCGGTCGGCACCGAGCCGGGCCATCCTGCCAGGGAGCCGGGCCGGCGCTCGCCCCGCCCCCTCCTTCCGGACCCGTCACCGGCGACGGTCCGGTCAGGCCTCCGCCGGCGGCGCTTCCACCGGTTGCGGGGTGAGGCGCTTGAGGCCCTTGCGGTCGTAGTAGCGCGTCATCGCGAAGCCGAAGGCCAGGGCGGCCGCGAAGCCGACCGCGATCATGATCCAGGCGCGGGTCAGCCCGGCGTCGGCGCGGGCGTCGAAGTAGAGGATGGCCCGGACGCCCGCGCTGAGCTGCCGCATCGGTTCGAAGGCGCCCAGGAAGCGGTAGAAGGCCGGGGTGGCCTCCAGCGGGATGGTCGCCCCGGAGGAGGGCAGGGCCAGGGCGATGAAGACGAACATCGACACCAGTTGCCCGATGCTGCCGAACGCCGCGTTGATGGCCTGGACGCCGAGGCCGACGGCGAGGCAGGCGCAGTAGGAGAAGATCCACAGCAGCGGGATGTGCGAGGCGTCCATGCCGAGCACGACGACGCAGGCCACCATGACCATCGACGTGGTCAGCACCGAGATCCCGGCGGTCATCACCATCTTCAGCACCAGCGTCCGGGTCCGGTCGATCGGGACGGTGGGCCGGCGGGTGTGCCAGGGGCCGATCTCGCTGTCCGCGTAGCCGAGGGCGGTGTCGACGCCGTTGTGGACCAGGTTTCCGCCGATGAACCCGGCGAGCACCAGCAGCAGCGTGTAGTAGAACGCGCTCAGTCCGAGGCCGCTGTGCCTCCCGATCGGGTGGCCGACCTGCACCACCACCGTGACGGGATCGGCCAGCAGCAGCCGAGTGGTCGCGTCGGCCCCGGTCGCGGCCAGCTGTTTCCCGATGGTCAGCGAGGCCTGGTGGGCGGCGTTCTGGTTGATCTGGGACGCGAGCGAGGAGCCGAGACTGCCCACGCCCGGGTTGGTCAGCACGGTGATGGTGGGCCGCGACGTCGCACCCGACGTGGTCAGCGCCCCGACCGAGGCCGTGAAGTCCTCCGGGATCACCAGCACGCCGTAGACCTTGCCGGAGGCCAACTGGTCCTGCGCCTCGGCCCGCCCGACCTGCCGCCACTCCACCGAGCCCGCGGGCGAGGCCGCGACGACCGCCCCCGTCACCTGCGCCCCGAGGTTCTGCTGCTGCCCGGGCAGCGGCGCGCCGGTGTCCGCGTCCACCACGGCGACCGGCAGGCGGTGCAGGTTGCCGTTCGGATCGAGGATGCTGCCCATGTAGAGCAGCGACAGCCCCAGCGCGACCAGCGCCGCGAGCACGGACGGGACCAGCCACAGCATCGGCCGTCGCAGCAGGGCGCCGACGCGCACCTGCGGGCGGGCGCCGTGGGACGGGGCGTTCGGGGAGGGCACGGTGGACCACGCTAGATCGCCGCCGCACCGGTTCGGCGGCGCGACACGACGGCGATGGTCCGCGGTCGGCTGATCACCAGCAAGCAACCGCATCAATCAGGTCACATCTGGAACATCGTATGATGACCCAACTCCCGCGCTACGCGCGAAGAGTTCCATAGATGTTCCATTTGCCCGATTCATCTCCCGCTTCACACGCACGGAGCCACCCTCATGGACAACCTGTCCACCGTCGACGTCGACGGCGCGATAGAGACCCGCGGTATCGAACCCGTCCCCGACCACGAGCGCGGGGGCAGAGTCCGGGAGCTCTTCCCGACCTGGGTCGCGGCGAACATCAGCGTCCTGCTGCTCACCATGGGTGCCGCCCTGGTCGTGTTCAACCAGCTGAACTTCTGGCAGGTCCTGATCGTCGCGGCGTGCGCCGCGCTCGCCTCCTTCGGCATGGTCGGCGTGCTGTCGGTCTCCGGCAAGTGGGGCGGGGCGCCGGGCGCGACCCTCTCGCGGGCCACCTTCGGGGTGCGCGGCAACCTCTTCCCCGGCGCGATCCTCTGGATCGCCCGGTTCGGCTGGGAGACGATCAACGCCGTCACCGGCGCCTACGCCGTGCTGACCGTCCTCGACCTGATGTTCGGTGTCAAGAGCAACACCGCGCTGATCGTGATCACGCTGTTCGCCTTCGTCGCCTGCACCTTCCTGGTCTCCGGCATGGGCCGCAAGGCGCTGAACGTCTGCAACACCTGGTCGACGTACCTCTTCGGCCTCTTCAGCGTCCTGGTGCTGGGCTACCTGATCGCGACCATGAAGTGGAGCGAGGTCTTCGCCAAGCCCGCGGGCACCACCGCGATGATGGTCGCCGGCATCGGAACCATCGCCGCCGGCGGCATCAGCTGGGTCCCGACCGGTCCCGACTTCGCCCGCTACCTGCCGCACGCCGCGTCCGGCAAGAAGATCGTCGGCGTGACGGTCTCCGGCGCCGGCCTGGTCATGGTGCCGATGGTGCTGATGGGCGCCGTCATGGCGGTGGCCTCCCCCGGCCTGGCCCAGGCCGCGGACCCGGTCTCCTTCCTCGGCGACCTGCTGCCGACCTGGCTGGCCGTGCCCTACCTGCTCACCGCGATCGTGGGCATGCTGCTGATCAACAGCCTCTCCATGTACTCGGCCGGCTTCACCGCGCAGACCATGGGCGTCAAGCTCCCGCGCGCCCTGGCCGTCAGCATCAACGCGGTGATCTCGCTGGTCGGCGGCCTGCTGCTGATGCTGGTCGCCAAGAGCTTCCTGGGCTCCTTCATCACCTTCCTGATCCTGCTCGCCGTCTCCTTCTCGGCCTGGATCGGCGTCTACGCGGTGGACATGTACCGCCGCCGGTCGCGCGCGGTGCGCTACGACGCCGCCGCGCTGATGGACACCAGCAGGAACAGCCGCTACTGGTACGCGGGCGGCTTCTGCTGGCAGGCGATGGTGTCCTGGGTGCTCGCACTGCTCTTCGGGCTCGCCTTCACCAAGTGCGACTGGTTCGCCGGCCCGCTCTCCGGCACCCCGGTCGGCAAGTACGGGCTCGCCTGGGCGGCGACCATCGTGATCTCCGCCGTGATCATGGCCGTGCTCCCCGAGCCCCGGGAGAACACCCCCGCCGGGCAGCCCGCCGACATCCAGGCGGAGCAGCCCGAGAAGGTCACCGCCTGACCGCACTCCAGAACACCCCCGGACCGCCCGGGGGCGGCCGGCCCCCCCCCCCCGCCCCCGCGCGCGGGCCGGGGCCGCCCCCCCGCGGGGACCCCGCCCGCCCCGCGGGGGCGGGTG
>NZ_JBHWGV010000129.1:13853-26290 GCF_042732955.1 Kitasatospora sp. NPDC059747
ACCGGGGGAGCCCCCCTCACACGTCCCCGCCCGCCCCCCAACCCCGACCCCCCCGGGCCCGCCCGGCCCCGACCCCCCCCGCCCGGCCGCCGGGGCGGTCCGGCTTTCCCCCGCTCAGGTACGACCCGGAGCCGAACGTGCGGTGGTACTCGTGCGTACGAGCCGGTGCTTCCGGTCGTGTCGGAGGTCCAGGCCGATGTCGAGGATCGGCGAGGAGTGCGTCAGGGCTCCGACCGAGAGGTAGTCGACACCCGCCTCGGCGTACGCGCGGACCGTGTCGAGGGTCAGGCGGCCGGAGGACTCCAGCATCGCCCGGCCGTCGACCAGGGCCACCGCCTCGGCTGTCTCCGCCGGGGTGAAGTTGTCCAGGAGGATCAAGTCCGCGCCGGCCTCCAGGACTTCGGCGAGCTGAGTGAGGGTGTCGACCTCCACCTCGATCGCGAGGCCGGGAAAGCTTTCGCGGACGAGCGTGAAGGCCTCGGCCACGCCGCCCGCCGCCACCACGTGGTTGTCCTTGACCAGGGCCGCGTCCGAGAGGGACATGCGGTGGTTGACGCCGCCGCCGCAGCGGACCGCGTACTTCTCCAGGGAGCGCAGGCCCGGGGTCGTCTTGCGGGTGTCGCGGACCTCGGCCCTGGTGCCGTCGAGTGCGTCCGCCCAGGCGCTGGTGGCCGTCGCGATGCCCGAGAGGCGGCAGAGGAGGTTGAGGGCGCTGCGCTCGGCGGTGAGCAGGTCGCGGGTGCGGGCGGTGACCGAGAGGAGTTTCCGGCCCGCCTCGACGCGGTCGCCGTCCTCGACGTGGCGCTCGACCTCGAAGGTGTCCGTGCAGACCACTGAGAGCACTGCTTCGGCGATGTGGATCCCGGCGACGGTGCCCGCCTCGCGCGCGGTGAAGTCGCCTGTCGCCACGGCCTCTTCGGGGACCGTCGCGAGCGTGGTGACGTCCACGCCCCGGGCCAGGTCCTCCGCGAGTGCCGTGCGCGCGATGTCCTCGACCTCGACCGGGTCCAGGCCCGCGTCCTTGAGGAGCCGGGCGAGGACGGGGTCAAGGCCGCCCGCCTCACCGCAGTCGTCGCTGCGGCCGTCGGCCGGGAGGAGGGGAAGGTCAAAGGTGCTCACGGTCATACCTCCTGGAGAAGGGGAGGAACGGTAGGGGGGAATTCCGTGGTGTCCGTGGTGTGGACCGCGAGCGAGCGGTCCGACTGCAGCCGGACGACCAAGTGGCGGCGCCAGTCGGCGTCTTCGCGGTCCGGGTGGTCCTTGCGCCAGTGGCAGCCGCGGGTCTCCTCGCGGAGTCGGGCCGCGGCGACCAGGGCGCGGGCCACGCACAGGAGGTTCGTCGCCTCCCAGGCCTCGACGCCGGGGACGGCCGGCTCGCGGTCGTCGGGGGCCTCGGTGTCCGCGTCCGCCCTGATGGCTTCGAGGTGCGCGGCCGCCTCGGCGAGGCTCGCCGCGGAGCGGATCACTCCGGCGCCCCTCGTCATGATCCGCTGGATCGCGAGGCGGGTCTCGGGGGCCAGGAGCGGGAGCGTGGTGCCCTCGGGGATCACCGGGTCGGTGTGCTCGCGCGCGGTCGCCGTGATGTCGTCCGCGATGCGTTCCGCGAAGACCAGGCCCTCGAGGAGGGAGTTGGAGGCGAGGCGGTTGGCGCCGTGGACCCCGGTGCACGCGACCTCGCCGCAGGCGTAGAGGCCGGGGACCGTGGTGCGGCCACGCAGGTCGGTCCGTATGCCACCCGACGCGTGGTGGGCGGCCGGAAAGACGGGAATCGGCTCCGTGACCGGGTCGATGCCGTGGCTGCGGCAGACGGCGAGGATCGTGGGGAAGCGGCTCTCCCACATCTCCGCGCCGAAGTGACGGGCGTCCAGGTACACGTGCTCGGTGCCGTGGAGCTGCATCTGGCGCGTGATGCCCTTGGCGACGATGTCGCGGGGGGCGAGTTCGGCCAGTTCGTGCTGCCCGAGCATGAACCGGGTGCCCGTCGCGTCGACCAGGTGGGCGCCCTCACCCCGTACCGCCTCGGACACCAGGGGCTGCTGGCCCCCCGCGCCCGGCCCCAGGTAGAGGACCGTGGGGTGGAACTGGACGAATTCGAGGTCGGCGATGTCGGCTCCGGCGCGCAGGGCGAGTGCCACGCCGTCTCCGGTGGAGACCGAGGGGTTGGTCGTCGCGGAGTAGACCTGGCCGATGCCGCCCGTCGCGAGGACGACGGCCGGGGCGCGGACCGCGCCGACGCCGTCGTGCCGGCCCTCGCCCATGACGTGCAGGGTGACGCCGGCCGTACGGCCTTCGGCGTCCGTCAGCAGGTCCAGGACCAGGGCGTTCTCGATCGTCCGGACCACTGCGGCACGGACCGCTTCGACCAGGGCGCGGGAGACTTCCGCGCCCGAGGCGTCGCCGCCCGCGTGGACGATGCGGCGGCGATGGTGGCCGCCCTCACGGGTGAGCTGGAGGTCGCCCTCGGGCGAGGTGTCGAAGTGGGCGCCGGCGGCGATGAGGCGGCGTACCGCGTCGGGACCCTCGGTGACCAGGGCGCGGACCGCGCTCTCGTCGCAGAGTCCGGCCCCCGCGACCAGCGTGTCGGCCAGGTGCTGCTGAGGGGAGTCGCCCTCGCCGAGCGCGGCCGCGATGCCGCCCTGGGCCCAGCGGGTGGAGCCGTCGTCCAGGCGGGCCTTGGTGACGACGACGGTGCGCAGGCCGGCTGCCGTGCAGCGGAGGGCCGCGGTGAGGCCCGCCACGCCGGAGCCGACGACCACGACGTCCGCGTCGATCGACCAGCCCGGGGCCGGTGCGTGCAGGCGTATGCCGGTCGCGGTCGGTGTTCCGGTTCCTGTTGCGGTCATTCGGTGCCCCCTCGAGATTGTTTCTAAATCAGAAACACGCGGTGGATGCTAGTGTTTCTGATAACGAAACACAAGGAGGACCATGCCGACACCGCGCCCAGGAACACCGGTTCGTGGATCGACGACCGGCCGTCCGATCATGGCCGCGATGGACCTCTTCGGCCGTCGGTGGGCGCTGCGCATCATCTGGGAGCTGCGGGCCGGTCCGCTCGGTGCGCGGGCGCTGCTGGCACGGTGCGCAGGCATGTCGTCCAGCGTCCTCTACCAGCGACTTCGCGAACTCTCGTCAGGCGGGATCATCGCCCCCTCGGCCGATGGCTACGAGCTCACTCGGCTGGGGACGGAGCTCGGCGACGCTCTCCGGCCGCTCGGCGAATGGGCGGCCACCTGGGCGCAGGCGCAAGAGCAGGACGATCGGGGTCCTGCGGGGGCATGAAGGCCGTCCCGGCAGGCTTCGTGCACCGCAGCCACGGCGAACCCACCCGACCGGGGCGGGCGCTCAGGCTCGGCGGGCGTGGGACGTGAGGCGGTCGGCCAGGGCGAGGACGAGGTCGCGCAGTTCGGCGGGGCGGTCGATGACGAAGGGGCGGTCGAGGGCGGCGAGGACCGCCGGGAGCCAGTCGAGGCGCTCCACCCGCAGCTCGACACGGCGCCAGCACTCGGCCGTCTCCTCCTCCCCCTCCTCCTCCAGGATCGCGACGGCGGCGGGGAGGTGAGCGCGGATCTGCTCGACCGTTCCGTGGATCCGTACGGTCACCTCGTGCCGGTAGTCGGCCGTGGCGAAGGCCGACAGCACCCGCTGGGCCGGATCGGGGCCCTCGGGCGCCTCGAACGAGCCGGGCAGGGGCCTGGCGTCCGCGATGCGGTCGAGCCGGAAGGTACGGCCCTCGCCGAGCCGGGCGTCCTGGCCGGTGACGTACCAGCGGCCCGCGTGGGCGACGATCCCGTACGCGTGGAGCGTGCGGTCGCTGCGGCGCCCGTCGCGGTCGGTGTAGCGGATCGAGAGCGGGCGGCGGTGGCGCACGGCGTCGGCGACGGTGAGCAGGACCTCGGCGTCCGGGGTCTCGAACTCACCGGGCCGGTCCGTGAAGGCGAGGGCTTCCATGAGCGTGTCGAGCCGGCGGGCGACGTGCTTCGGCAGCACCCGCCGGATCTTCGCCGCCGCCGTCTCGCCCGCCGTGCGCTCCGCCGCCGCCAGGCCCGTTCGACGGCCGGCGACCAGGCCGAGCAGCACGGCCAGTGCCTCGTCGTCGTTGAGCATCAGCGGAGGCAGGCGGTAGCCGGGGGCGAGCCGGTACCCGCCGTAGCGGCCGCGCACCGATTCCACGGGCACGTCCAGGTCGATCAGTTGGTCCACGTACCGCCGCACGGTGCGCCCCTGGACACCGAGCCGCTCGGCGAGTTCGGCCACGGTGCGGGTGCCGCCCGACTGCAGCAGCTCCAGGAGCGTGAGGACGCGGCCGGTGGGTCGGGGCATGTTCGCAGCCTAACGCGAATAGTGGACCGATTCTGTCCCCTATTTCTCCTAGCCTGCGACGTACAAACCCGTGCACGCCTCGTGCACACCTTCCGAACGGCCGAGGAGCCCGCCATGGAATTCGTCTCGATCCGCATCATCACCGCCGACGTCGCGCGCCTCGTCGACTTCTACGAGCGGGCCACCGGGGCCCGGGCGGCGTGGGCCACCGAGGACTTCGCCGAGATCGCCGTCGGGGGCGCGACCCTCGCGATCGCCGGCACCCGCACCGTCCCGCTGTTCGCCCCGGGCTCCGCCCGGCCGGCGGCCAACGACAGTGTGATCACCGAGTTCCTGGTCGACGACGTGGACCTCGTCCACGAGAAGCTGACCTCCTTCGTCACCGACTTCGTCGCCGGGCCCACCACCATGCCGTGGGGCAACCGGTCGCTGCTGCTCCGCGACCCCGACGGGAACCTCGTCAACTTCTTCACCCCCGTCACCCCCGCCGCCATCGCACGGCGAAAGGACGGCAAATAGGATTGCGCACCGCCCCCGTGAGCTGGCACGGTTTCAGCGCTTCGACGTGCGAAGCGTTCCGACGACCACGGGGGGCCGTCCATGACCACGTCCGTGCCGCCGGGCGGCCTCGCGGCCGGGTACGAGCGGCCGCCCTACTGGCAGCCGCCGGTGCCGCGGCGGCCACCGCGGGACTGGGTGCTCGACGTGGTGCTGCCCTGGCGGCTGGCGAGCCGGTTGTACGGGCCCTACCGGATGATGCGGATGTCGGCCTCCGGGGTCGCGTCGCTGGCGGGGGCGGAGCTGCTGGATCCGATGCTGCAGCCGGTGGTCACGCAGCTGGTGGCGCAGACGCTCGACCCGCTGGTGGAGCGGCTCATGCTGGCCCGGGCGCTGCTCGGCCTCGGCCTGGTCCTCTTCGTCGTGCGGGTGGCGAACGGCGCCTCCGCCAACGAGCTGTTCCTGGACTCGTTCGGGGACAGCATCGTGATGCTGCTCAGCGGGCCGGCCGCGCTGCTGCTCGCCTGCGTGCCGCTGGTGCTGCTGGCCCGGAGCGGCACCAGGCGGCGGGTGGCGCGCCTGGTGGCCCGGCCGGTGTTCACCGGTGTGGCCACGTTCGCGGCGTTCCTGGTGATGATGAAGTCCGATGCCAACGCGTACATCGGCAACACGGTCGGGCTGAACCTGCTGGTGGCGATCTGGCTGCCGGCGTTCACCCTCCCGTCGGTGTACCTGATGCACCGCAACTCCTTCGCCGTGGGCGGGCACCCGCTGGTGCGGCCGTTGGTCGCGGTGCTGCTGGTCTGGCTCACCCTGCTCGGGCACGTCACCCTGGTCGACACCAAGCACACGTCGACGCACGACGCGGCCTCGGTGGCCGGACTGCTGGCCGGGCCGGTCGCGGTGACGGTCACCGCGGTGATCGAACTGGTGCGGCTGAGGTACCGTCACCGGGTCGGCTTCCGCGGGCCGTTGCCGCCTCGCCCCCCCGCGAGAACCGCGCGGCCCGGCGGGAACCCGGTAGCGTTGGCCCTGCCCACCCCGGAAGGAGCCACGCCGTGACCACGCCCGCCTTCCCGCTGGAGCCCACCCCGATCCACGTGCCCGACGAGGTCCTAGCCGACCTCCGCGCCCGTCTCGCCTCGACCCGGCCGCCGGCGGACGAGGGCAACGAGCACTGGTCCTACGGCGTCCCGGCCGGCTACCTCCGCGAGCTGGTCGCCCACTGGCGGGACGGTTACGACTGGCGCAAGGCCGAGGCCGCGATCAACGTCCACGAGCACTACGTGGCGAAGGTCTCCGGCGTCCCGGTGCACTTCCTGCGCGAGGCCGGCCGCGGCCCGCGCCCGGTCCCGCTGATCCTCACCCACGGCTGGCCGTGGACGTTCTGGCACTGGTCGAAGGTGATCGGGCCGCTCGCCGACCCGGCGGCCTTCGGCGGGGACCCGGCCGACGCGTTCGACGTCATCGTGCCGTCCCTGCCCGGCTTCGGCTTCCCCGGGCCGCTCACCGGCTTTCCGGACGTCAACTTCTGGAAGGTCGCCGACCTCTGGCACACCCTGATGACCGAGACCCTGGGGTACGGGACGTACGCCGCCGGGGGCTGCGACATCGGCGCGCTCGTCTCCAGCCAGCTCGGCCACAAGTACGCCGACGAGCTGTACGGCATCCACATCGGCTCCGGCCTGCCGCTCGACTTCTTCAACGGTCCCCGCGCCTGGGACTTCGCCCGGAACCGGCCCCTCACCGACGACCAGCCCGCCG
The DNA here is from genome assembly GCF_042732955.1 of Kitasatospora sp. NPDC059747. Classification (NCBI taxonomy): domain Bacteria; kingdom Bacillati; phylum Actinomycetota; class Actinomycetes; order Kitasatosporales; family Streptomycetaceae; genus Kitasatospora; species Kitasatospora sp. NPDC059747. The sequence goes on from NZ_JBHWGV010000129.1 coordinate 20,436, forward strand.
ACGTCCGCGCGCGCATCGTCGAGCAGGACCACCGCTGGGCGTCGCACCTCGCCGTGCACGTGCTCGACGGTGCCACCCTGGCCCACGGGCTGAGCGACTCGCCCGCCGGGCTGCTCGCCTGGCTGCTGGAGCGGTGGAACGCCTGGAGCGACAACGGCGGCGACGTCGAGTCCGTCTTCAGCAGGGACGACCTGCTCACGCACGCCACGATCTTCTGGGTGAACAACTCCATCGCCACGTCGATGCGTTACTACGCCAACGCCAACCGCTACCCGTGGTCCCCCGCCCACGACCGCGCCCCGGCTGTGGAGGCCCCGGTCGGCCTCACCTTCGTCACGTACGAGAACCCGCCGGGCGTCCACACCGCGGACGAGCGCGTCCGGGCGTTCGAAACCGGCCCGCAGGCCGCCTGGTTCAACCACGTCAACGTCAACGCCCATGACCACGGCGGCCACTTCATCCCCTGGGAGAACCCCGACGCCTGGGTGGACGACCTGCGCCGGACGTTCCGCGGCCGCCGGCCCTGAACGCCCCGGCGGGCTCAGGTGCCGTCGTTCAGGTCGGCGCGCGTCCGCAGGAACGCGAGGTACTCGGGGGCGTCCTCCGCGAAGATCTCCGGCCCGCCGCCCATGTACGCCCTGGTCAGCTCGTCCGCGGCCCGGTCGTGGTCACCCAGCTCGAACGCGGTCTGGCCCAGGCGCAGGTGGACGTAGGGGTTCCCGAGTCCTCCGGGGCACTGGACGGCGTTGTGGAAGCACTTGTGCGACTTGTCGTACACCCTGGTCCGGAAGTGGACGTCCCCGATCGCGACGTAGATCCAGGTCGAGGCCGCCCACTGCCGGGGATCGCCGGGCAACAGCCGCAGCGCTTCGAGGTAGCGCTGCTTGGCTTCGTCGAGCTCGCCCATCCCGGCGAGGGCGTCGCCCTCCCGGCACAGGTCGTCGATCTCGGCGCCGACGTCGGCGGGCAGTTGCACCGTTGTCCCCTCTCAAGACTCACACGCGGTGCCCATCCTCCCCTGAGCTATGTGCCGGGGACGTCCGGGGTCCGGGTGGACGGGCGGGCACGCACGACCGGGAGGGCGGAGAGGACGGCCGCCGTCGCGGCACCGAGGGCGGCCAGGGCGAGGACCGTCCAGAGCGACGGGGCCCGCGCGATGCCCGCGCCGATGCCGCCCAGCTCGCCCTGGCGGTCGATCAGCCACCGGACGAGCGGGATGCCGGCGGCCGCCCCGGCGGCGACCGTGGGCAGGGCGATGGCCGTGCCGCGAACGGCCAGCACGACGGCGGACTGGCCCGGGGTCAGGCCGAGCGCCCGCAGCAGGCCGAGGTCGCGGCGCCGCTCGTGGAAGCCCGCCGCGGCCGTGGTGAGCAGTTCCACCAGGCAGATGAGGGCGAGCAGGAGCAGCAGCCCGACCACGCTGGCCCGCAGCGCGCCGGGTCGGGTGACGGGGCCGGCCGGGAGGCGCAGCTCGACCTGCCCGGCGAGTCCGGCGCGGGCGGGGAGGTCGCGCTGAACCTCGGCCGGGTCGTGGCCGGGGCGCAGCGCGAGCTGCCAGAAGTCGGGGCGGGTGGGGTCGCCGGGCCGGTCGAGGGTGTCGAAGCCGGTGGAAAGGACGCGGCCGCCGTGCTCGGGTTCGAGGTCGCGCCCGACGACGTGCAGGATGCGCGGGGTGCCGCCGGTGGTGACGCGCACCCACTGGCCGACCTTGGCGCCGAGCAGGTCGAGGGCGCCCTGGCCGGCGACGGCCTCGTCGGTCGCGCGGATCGCCCGGCCCTCGACGACGGTGTACGGGTAGGGCGCGTCGGTGGTGCCGACGGCGCGCAGGGTGAGCGTCGCGGACTGGCCGGGCGCGAGGGCCTGCATCTCGCTGCCGGGGTAGGCGCCGCGGATGGCGGGGTCGGCGGCCAGGGCGGCGGCGAGCCCAGCGTCGTCCGGCGTGCGTTCGGGGCTGGCCCGGCGGGCCGTGACGGACGGGGCGGTGACGCCGCCGTCGGGCCGGGTGACGGCGTCGAGCGTGGCCCAGGTGCTCAGGGCCAGGGTGGCGGCGACGACCGGGACGGTGAGCCGGACGGCGCTGACGACCAGGCCGGAGCGCCGGCGCAGCACGCCGCCGAGGCCGAGGACGAGGGCGGGCGGCAGCCGCCGCAGCGGGCCGAGGCGGACCGGGCGAGCCGTCATGGCGGGCGGTCGGGTGCCGTCGGTCGGCGGGACGGGGGCGACCCGGGCGGCGCGCAGTGCGGGCAGGGCGGCGGCGGCACCGACGGAGACGAGCGCGGCGGCCATGACGCCGATGGTGGCGGCGGTGCCGCCGGGGACGAGCCGGTGGAGGACGTCCGTCCCGCCGCCGAGGGCCGGGACGGCGCGCGCGGCGATCGCGGCGCCGCCCGCGCCGAGCAGGACGCCGGTGCCGGCCAGGAGCAGTTGTTCGGCGATGAACATCCAGGCGACCTGGCCGGCGGTGAAGCCGAGCGCCTTGAGCAGGGCGATGTCGCCGGTCCTGGTGCGGATCCGGCCGCCGGCCGCGCCGGCCACCGCGAGGGCGGCGGAGAGCAGCGCGGCCAGGCCGCAGAGCCCGAGCAGGAGGCCGGCGAGCCGGTCGTCCTGCTGCCGCGCGTCGCGGGCGTCGAGCCAGGTGGTGATCCGGGAGACCCGGTCGGCGCCGAGGAGGCTGACCGCCCGCTGGGCGGTGTAGGCGGCGTCGAAGGGGTGGGCGAGGCGCAGTCCGAGGGTGAGGCCCTGGGCCGCCCGGTCCGGCTGGACGAGGTCGAGGGTGGCGGGCAGGGTCCAGCCGAGGTCGTAGCCGGCGGCCTGGCTGGGCAGTTGGTCGGGGCTGTCGGCGATGCCGAGGACGCGCAGTTCGACCGGGCCGCCGTGGCCGTCGAGGACGGTCAGGCGGTCCCCGGGGCGGGCCCAGGCGGCGTCGGCCGCGGACTGTTCGAGCACGATGCCGTGGCTGTCGGACGGGTCGAGCCAGCTGCCGGAGCGCAGCAGCGGGCGGGGCGCGTCCGGGGTGTCGCCGCGCAGCACGAGCGTGGTGCGGTCGGTGGGGCCCGCGGTGGCGGCGCCGTCGGGGCGGCGGCCGACGAGGGTGGTCTCGGCCGTGTGCTGGGGCGGTGAGACGGCGACGACGCCGGGTTCGCGCGCGAGCAGGGCGGCGGACGGTTCGTCGCCCCCGGCCTGGGCGCTCTCGGCCCCGGCGGCCCCGACGGCCCCGGCGGCCTGGGCGGCCTGGGCGGTCGCGGACGGCCGCAAGTCGAGACGGACGTCGGGCGATCCGGCGGCCTGGAACTGGCGCTGCCACGGGTCGGCGGCGGCGCCGAGCAGGGCTCCGGCGAGCAGGAGGGCCGCGGCGGTGCCGCCGGTGGCAAGGACGACGAGCAGGGCGTGGACGCGGTGCGAGCGCAGGTCGGCGCGGATCCAGCGGAGGAGGGCGCGCACCGGCTCAGCCGCCGAAGTCGATGATGTCGCGGACCCCGATGGCGCCGCGCCGCGCGGCCGGGGGCTCCTCGACCCGGGCGTCGTCGGCGATCCGGCCGTCGAAGAGGCTGACGACGCGGTCGGCGGTGCTGGCGGCCCGGGCGTCGTGGGTGACGAGCACGATCGTGGTGCCCTGCTCGTGGTAGCGGGTGAGCAGGGCGAGGACGTCGCGGGTGCTGCGGCTGTCGAGGTTGCCGGTGGGCTCGTCGGCGAGGAGCAGGTCGGGCCGGTTGACCAGGGCGCGGGCCAGGGCGACGCGCTGGCGTTCGCCGCCGGAGAGTTCGCCGGGCCCGGCGGCGGCCTTGTGGGCGAGGCCGAGCTCTTCCAGGAGTTCCTGGCGGCGTTCGCGGGCGGTGCGGGCCGGCAGGCCGGCGAGGAGGGCGGTCAGTTCGATGTTGTCGGCGACGGAGAAGTCGGAGAGGAGGTTGCCGCTCTGGAAGACGATGCCGTAGTGGCGCCGGCGCAGGCGGGCCCAGGCGGCCTCGCGCAGCCCGTCGACCCGGCGGCCGTCGAGCCGCAGCTCGCCCTCGTCGGGGCGCAGCAGGCCGGCGAGGAGGTGCAGCAGGGTGGACTTGCCGGCGCCGGAGGGGCCGGTGACGGCGACGAACTCGCCCCGGTCGATCCGCAGGCTGATGCCGCGGACGGCGGGTATCAGGGTCGAGCCGCTCAGGTGCGAGCGCACCAGGGCGTCGGCGGCCAGCAGCGGCGGTATCGGCTCCGAGCCGCTCACGTGAGTTCCTCCTGGCAACGCTCCAGCCAGTCGAGGTCGGCCTGCAGGTGCAGGACGGCGCCCTCGATCAGCAGCAGCGAGGTCCGGTTGCCGCGTTCGGTGGCGGCCAGTTTGTTGAGTCCGCGCATCGTGTTGATGCAGTGCCGGCGCTGGTTGTTGATCAGCGTCAGCCGGTCGGCGAGGTCGGTGCCTTCGGCGAGGATCAGCTTCATGAAGAACTCGTCCCTGACCCTCGGCCCTTCGGTGGGGGCCTCGAACCAGCCGGCGAGTTCCGCGGTGCCCTTCTCGGTGATCTCGTAGACCTTCTTGTCCGGTCTGCCCTCCTGCGTCACCTCGGTGCCGCGGATCAGTCCGGACTTCTCCAGTCGGCTCAGGGTCACGTAGATCTGGCCGATGTTCGGCTGAGGGTACGCCGCGCCGAAGGTCTGCTCAAGCCCCTGCTTGAGCTCGTACCCGTAGGCGGGCTGCCGGGCCAGCAGCGCCAGCAGCTGATGGCGCACCGGGCGTCACCTCTTCCTTGGTCTTCCGTCGTCGCTGGTTACACCTCGGTCACACAGTACGGGCAGGTGGGCGCCGTTGAGCAGGGAGGCCGTATAAAGGGACGTGCGTCGGCGCCCCACCCGCGCCGACCCGATGAAGGAGCTCCATGGCAGACCGGCCGCCCACCGGGCCCCACGCGGGCCGCCGTCGCGTGACGCGCGCGCTGGTGGGCGGGGCGGCGGTGCTCGCGGCCGGGGGCGCGTCCGCCTGGTACGGCCTGGCCGGGCGCTCGCACGCGGCGGGCGATCCACAGGGCGTCGGGCCGGTCACGCTGGCCACCGGCCGGGACACCACGCACTACCTGGGCGGGCTGCTGGCCGACTGGAACGCGGAGCACCCGGACCAGCCGGCCGAGCTGGTCGAGCTGCCGGCGGCGGCGGACGAGGTGCACGCCCAGCTGGCCGGGGAGCTGTCGGCCGGCGGCAGCCGTTTCGACGTGCTCAACATCGACGTCGTGTGGACGGCCGAGTTCGCGGCCCGCCGCTGGACGGCGGCGCTGGACGAGGCGGAGTTCGCGCTGGACGGCCTCCTGCCGCCGGTCGTCGGCACCGGGCGGTACGACGGGCGGCTGTACGCGGTGCCGTTCGTCGCCAACGCCGCCCTGCTGTACTACCGCAGCGACGTGCTGGCCGCCGCCGGCGAGCAGCCGCCCACGACGTGGGACGAACTGGCGCGGCAGGCCAGGACGCTGGCGCCCGCGCACGGACTGGGCGGGTACGCGGGCCAGTTGAGCCCGTACGAGGGGCTGGCCGTCAACGCGCTGGAGGCCATACGCTCGGCGGGCGGGGACCTGCTGGCGGGCGACGGCTCGGTCGTGGTGGACAGCCCGCAGGCCCGGGCCGGGCTGGAGTTCCTGGCCGGGGGCGTGCGCGACCGGTGGATCCCGCCCGAGGTGCTCGGCTACCAGGAGGAGGAGTCCCGCGCGGCGTTCGAGCGCGGCGGCCTGCTCTTCCTGCGGAACTGGCCGTACGTCTACCACGAGGTCGCCACGGCCGGCTCGCCGGTGGCGGGGCGGTTCGGCGTGGTGGGGGGGGCCGGGGCCCCCGGGGCCGGCCCGGGGCCGCGCCCCGGGGGTCGGGGCACCCGGCTTGGGGGCCCCGGAGGG
>NZ_JBHWGV010000130.1:0-19757 GCF_042732955.1 Kitasatospora sp. NPDC059747
GTGGTTGCCTCGCGCGCGGGGGGGGGGGGCGCGGGGCGGGCGCGGGCCCCCCCCCCCGGGGGCGCCCCCGCCCGGGGGGCGCCGGGCGGGGGGCCGGGGACACCAGGTGCACCTCACGACCGAGCCTCACGAGAATCTCCCCCTGTACGGCGGGCGACCCGCCCGCGGTCTCACGCTCTGCCCGGCCCGTAGGCGGAGTCGGCGGCGGCGGTCAGGCCGGCCGCGGCCGTCCGCGCGTCGATCCCCTCCTTGATCCCGGCGACGATCGCCTGGGCCTCCGCGGCCGTCGGCGCCGCCGCGATGACCGCGACGATCGGGTCCGGCCAGGGCAGCGCCCGCACGCTCGTCGGGTACGCCCGCACCCCGTCCGCCCAGAGCTTCTCGAACACCGGCCGGATGTGGTCCTCGTACGTCGTGCCCTCGGCGACCTGCAGCATGAAGTGCGCGGAGAGCGTCAGCTCCTTCTCCGCGCCCCACAGCCGCAGCAGGCCGCCCGCGTGCAGCGAGCCGCTGCGCCGGGCGTTGATCTCGGTGATGTACAGCCGGTCGTCGTCCCCGGCCACGCAGTCGATGCACATCCAGCCGCGGTAGCCCAGCTCGTGCGCGGCCGCGCCGACCTCGTGCGCGGCCCGGGTGAGCCGCTCGCCCCACTCCGGCGGCAGCGCGCCGACGCCGACGTCGACGCTGCGGAAGGAGTAGCCGTGCTCGACGGTCAGCGCGCACCACACGACGTCCTCGACGCCGTCCTCGCCGATCAGGATGTCCGCGGCCGGGCAGCCGACGCCCTCGGCGTGCTCCTGGAAGCGCTGGATCAGGATCGGGAAGGCGAAGAACGAGTCCCGGCCCGCGTTGTCCAGGAACTCCTCGACGGCGCCCGGCTCGTCGCGGACGACGCCCGAGCCGTCGCCGGCCACGCCGAAGAGCGTCCGGGCGATCACCTTGCCGTACCGGGCCGTCATCGCCTTGAGGCCGCCGCGCAGCTCGACCCAGTTGCCCGCGACCATGCCCGGGGCGACGTTGATGCCCGGCAGCTCGCGGGCCAGGTCCAGCGGGCTGATCTTGGAGTCCAGGTAGAGGCTCGCCCAGTAGGAGTCCTCGCCGACGTGGTCCAGCTCCACCGCCTTGCCCCAGCCGCGCACCAGCGCCGCCAGCAGGTACGTCTCGTCGGTCGGGCCGACGATCTGGAGCTTCACCGCGTCGTACGGCTCCAGCAGCCCGCGCAGCCGCGCCTGCGCGTCGCCGTCCTTGAGGAAGTCCTCCACCAGCAGCCCGGTGCGCCGGGCCGGCGACACCACCGGCGCCGGGTCCAGGCCCAGCGTCCGGTGGATGTCGTCGAACCACTGCCGGTTCCAGCCGAGCGGGAGCACCAGGACCCGGGGGTTGGGGCTCCAGAAGACCGAGTGCTCGCACTCGTACGTGCCGCTGAAGCGCACCACCCGCTCGCGCTCCTCACCGGTGAGGTTCAGGGCGGGGTTGCGCAGGTGGTACTCGGCACTGTTGGGGACGATGAGCTCGACGACTTTCGACATCTACTGGGTCCTCTCCGGTGATCTGAGAAGTCGGCTGCTGGACTGCGGCGTTGGGGTGCGGCGTTGAGGCGCTACGCCGCCGGGGACAGCTCCTGGGCGATCTCCCAGACGTTCCCGGCCGGGTCGGCGAAGGTCGCCGTCCGCCGGCCCCACGGCTGGTCCACCGGCCCGTTGAGGAGGTCCACGCCGTGCTCGGCCAGCTCGGCGCAGACGGCCTCGGCGTCGGCGACGTTGATCGTGAGCAGCGCGCGGGCGCCGGTCTCCGGGCCGCCGACCGGGGCCGGCGCGACCAGGCCGTGCGCCTCGCCGACCTCCAGCAGGTTGATCATCAGGTTGCGCATCTTCAGGGCGGCGGACTCGCCGTCCTCGTAGACCACCTCCAGGCCGAAGACGTCGAGGTAGAACTTCTTCGTGGCGGCGAGGTCCTCCACGAAGAGGGTGATGACCTCGATCTCGTTCAGGGCCTTGATCATGTGGTGCTCCTCGGGTCTCTTGTGCGTGGTACGGGTGCCCGACCGGGCGGGCCACCCCCTCGACGAACGGGGGCGGCCCGGATGGACACCCCCGCCGGCTACAGATCGCGCGCGGCTGCGTCGACGGCGAGGATGCGGAACTCCGAGGTGTACCGCGCCCCCTCCGCGTCCCGGAGCCACAGCCCGTCCGCGTCCGGCAGCATCTCGGTGAGCGTGACGGAGCCGTTCTCCTCCTCCACCGAGCGGCGCACCGCCTTGGCCAGGATGTTGACCAGCACCAGGCTGGTGAAGTCGACGAACGCGGGCTTGTCCTCCACCGGGACCTTGTAGAACGCCCGCTCGGGCAGGCCCTGTTCGAGCCGCCAGCGGCGGGCGGCCCGGAAGCGCTCGGGCTCGGACTTCACCGCGGCCCAGGCGAGCTCGCCCGCCGGGAAGCTCCACGACTCCCGGGCCACCACCATGCGGTCGACGGTGATGCGCGGGTTGTGGCGCGCCTTGGCGACCGGCTTGAACGCGTTGATCGCCGCCGCCGCGAGCGGCTCGCCCACCACGTGCGCCAGCGGCGCCGCGAACGACCCGGCGCGCGAGCGGACGATGAGCCGCTCGCCCTCCCGGCGCACGAAGAGCGCGGCGGCCGGCATGATCGGGCCCGGCGGGGTCACGGCCTCGGGGTGCATCGTCCAGTACGTGTACTCGGGCGACAGCAGCGCCGACGGCGGCGACACCCGCGAACTCACGCCCGGCACGTCCCGGTTCATGATCCCGTAGATCCGGCTCCCGCGCATGTCCGCCTCGGCCGCCGCCAGCATCGACGGCGGATCGTCGTGCTGCTCGACGAAGACCCGGCTCTCCATCGTGTTGAACGACAGGTGCAGTTCGCCGAGCACGAGCAGGAACTCCCCGCGCCCCACCGCCTCCTCGTCCGCCGCGGCCAGCATGAAGTCCGGCGAGTGGTGCACCGCCGTCGGCCACGGCAGCGGGCGCGCGGGGAACAGCTCGGCCACCCGCCCGGCGATGTCCTCGCTGCGCAGTTCGACGCGCTTCGCGTCCGGGGGCAGCCGCAGCACGTCCGCCCAGCGGCGCTGGAACTCGTCGACCGCGCGGCGGGCCGGCTTCGACAGGCCGCGGATGTTGAAGTACAGCTGCGGCGTCGCGAGGCTCAGGATCGCCGCCAGCGGCACCTCCGGGTCGCCGTGCTGCGCGACCCTGCGCTCGTAGATGTCGGTCAGGTAGCGGTCGAACTCCTGGCCCACCTCCGCGACCAGCCACCGCCCGCTGTCCAGCAGCAGCGCGAGCGGCCCGGCCAGGGCGTCGCGCAGGACCGGGCCGAGGTCGACCCGGACGTCGCGGACGGTGTCCTCGTAGACGAGCGTCCGCCCGGCGTACGTCTGGCCCGCGCGGCGCTCGCCGGCGACGCCCGTGATCTCCTCGAAGCACGCGCCGAGGGCGGCCATCGCGGCCTCCAGCGCGGCGTCGTCGCCCGCGGCGGCCGAGACCGCGTCCCGGGCGGCGGTGAACCGGGCCGCGACGCCCAGTGCGTACGCCCTGGCCTCCGGGTCGGCGATCCGCTCCAGGCGGGCGACGAGCGAGCGCTCGGGGTGGGCCTCGATCGCGCCGACGACGTCGTGCCGGAGCAACTGGCGGGCGACGAGGTCCTCGACGGTGGCCAGGAGGGCGGCCGGATCGCCCAGTTCGGGGAACTCGGACCACGCCAGCTCGTCCGCGAGCTCGGGGAGCGAGCGGACCCCGTCGACGAGTGCGAGCAACTCCGCCTCGGCCTCCGTGAGGTGCACGGGCGGACGGCCGGGCGCGAGGAGCGTGGCGCCCGCGAGGTGGTGCGCGGCGAAGCGGCGCGGCGCCAGCCACGGGCGGACGCGCGGGTCGTCCGAGAGGGCCCGGGCGACGGCGTCCACCGCCCAGATCTCGAAGTAGACCGTGCGCCGGGACAGGAAGTCCGGGCCGACGCGCGACGCGAGCGGCGCGCCGCCGTCCGTCCACCGGGCCCAGCCGACCGGGCCGACGAAGCCGATGGTGTCGTTCTTCAGTGCGTACCGCTGGAGGTAACCCGCCACCGCCAGCTCGTGGTTGCGCCCCCGGACGTTGCGCGGCTCGCCGGCCGCGAGCTTGTCCAGGCACAGCTTCAGCAGCTTCGGGTTCTGCCAGGCGACGGCCTCCCGGAAGCGCGGCGTCGTCGACGCCCCGCGCACGGCGGCGGACAGGCGCTCGGAGGCCCGCGCGTACTCGGCGCGGTAGGCGTCCGCGTCGTCGGCGTCCGCCGCGGCCGCGAGCGCCGGGTCCGTGAGCGGCCGCACGGTGTCGGCGGGGAAGCCGGTGCTGCGCAGGACGACGTCGCGCCACACGGACCAGCCGGTGGCTCTCAGCGGGACGAGGTGATGCCCGTCGGACCCGGTCATGCTGCCTTCTTCCGTTCGATCTGGGCCGCGAGGGCGTCCAGGGTGGGGTAGTCGAAGAGGGCGGCGATGCCGAGGTCCACGCCGAACTCGTCGTGGATGTGGGAGACCAGCTCGACCGCGGTGAGGGAGTTGCCGCCGATGTCGAAGAAGTCCGCGCCGTCGGCGATCTCGGGCCAGCCCAGCAGGCCCGTCCACAGCGCGCGCAGGCGGGCGGTGGTGGCGTCCCGTTCGGTCGGGAGGGCCACGGGGGGAGCGGGGGCCGGCTCGGCTTTCCGGCCTTCCTGGCCTTCCTGGCTTGCCTGGTCGGGAACGTGACGGATCGTCACATGAGTCGGCGTGTGTGCCTGCAACAGTTCCAGGAGGAGCGTCGCGTCGGTGGGCCGGGGCGTGGAGACGACGAGCGTGCGGGCCGCGGGCGGGGCGCTGGTGGCCGCGAGGGCGGTGAGGACGGCGTCGGCGGCGTCGGGGCGGCTCCGCGTGACGGTCGCGAACAGGTCGAGCGCCGGGCGGCCGGCGAAGGCTCGGGCGAGGGTCGCGAGGCCGAACGCCCGGGGCCCGAAGGCGTCCGCCTCGGGGGCCGGGCCGGCCAGGTGGAGGACGCCGTGGACGGGGCCGTGGCGGCCGGTGACGTCGTCGAGGAGGGCGGTGAGCGCCGCGTGGTCGGTGACGTCGCACGCGGCCGACTCGACGGTCGCGCCCAGGGACGCCAACTCGGCGAGGAGCTCGGGCCGTTCGGCAGCCTTCAGGCCGACGAGGACGAGCGTCGGGTGCAGTCCGGTCGCGGCCAGCCCGCGGGCCACCCGGACGCCGAGACGGCCGGTGCCGCCGGTGATCAGGTAGGTGCCGGCGGGCCGGAGGGCGGGGCCCTCGGCCGGGGTGACGGCGAGCGGGTGCTCGGTGGGGACCCAGCGGCGGGTGCCGCGGAGTGCTACCACGTCGTCGCCGCCCGCGCGGAGTTCGGCGGCGAGCTCGCGGTCGGGGACGGACCCGCCGAGGTCGATCAGGCGGACCCCGGCCTCCCCGGCGAGCGCGGTGAGCGCGGCGTGGCCCGGGCGCAGCCGGTCGTGGCCGCTGACGTCCACGGCGTGTTCGGTGAGGACGACGAGTTCGGGTGCCCCGCTCTCGGCGGCCTGGCGCAGCAGTTCGGTGGCGGCGGTGTGGCCGGCCGCCAACTGCTCGGCCAGGTCGCGGCCTTCGGGGCGGCCGAGGCTCCCGGCATGGACCAGGAGACCGGGCGTCACGCCGCGCTCGCGCAGGGTGCGGAAGGCGCGGGCGAGGTCCTGGGGTTCGCCCTCGCGGACGACGAAGCCGACCTCGCGGTCCTCGTAATCGGCACCCGGCGTGAGCGGGACGACCCGTAGCCCGGCCTCGCGCAGCGCGGCGGTGATCCGGCGGGCCGCCGTTTCGTCAGTGGGGAGGGCGACGACGGCGGTGCGGGCGACCGGCTCGGGCCGGTGCGCGGGGCGGGGCTGCTCGTGCCAACTGGGCAGCGTGAAGGGGGAGTCGGCCGGAGTCTGCTGGGCTTCCTCCTCGGCCGCCACGTCGACCCAGTACCGCTGCCGTTCGTACGGGTAGCCGGGTACGGGCACGCGGCCCGCGTCCGACAGGTCCTCGACTGCCGTCCAGTCGATCGCGTGCCCCTCCGTCCACACGGCGGCGACCGCGGTGAGCGCCGACTGCACGTCGGCGAGCGGCTCGGTCCTGCGCTGGGCCAGGGTCGGCAGCACCCGGTGGCGTGCGGCGTCCACGGCGGGGTGCTGGCGCAGGGCCGAGGTGAGCGTGCGGCCGGGGCCGCACTCGATCAGCAGCTGCCGCCCGTCGGTGCCGACGAGCGCCGCCACCGCGTCCGCGAACCGCACCGGCCGCACCAACTGCCCGGCCCAGAAGGCCGGATCGGTGGCCTCGGCGTCGCTCACGAGCCCGCCGGTCGCCGAGGAGTAGAGGTCGAGGGCGGGCGCGGAGAACCGCAGCCCCCGCAGGGACTCCTCGAAGGCCTCCGCCGCCGGGGCCGCGAGGGGCACGTGGGAGGCGCGGCTGAACGGGACCGGGCGGACGTTCATCCCGGCCTCCCGCAGCTCGGCGCCCGCCCGCGCCACGGCGTCCACCGGACCGGCGACCACCACCATGCGCGGGCCGTTGACGACTGCCACGTGCACGTCGTCCGGCAGCAGCGGAGCGACGTCGGCCTCCGCCGCCGCGACGGCGAGCATGGCGCCGGGCGGTGTGGCGGCGAGCGCCCGCGAGCGGGCGACGACGGCCCGCACGGCGTCCTCGGGGGTCAGCACCCCGGCGGCCGCGGCCGCCGCGAGTTCGCCGAGGCTGTGGCCCAGGACGGCGCCCGGCCGCACGCCCCACACGTGCCAGGCCTGCGCCAGCGCGTGCTCGACGGCGAACAGCAGCGGCTGGGCGATGTCAGGGTCGGCGATCCGCCTGGCGTCGGCGTCCCGCCACAGGCCGCGCAGCGGCACGCCCTCGGCCTCGAAGAGGTCGAGGCAGGCGTCGAAGGCGCGGGCGTAGGCGGGGGAGCGGTCGTGGAGGTCGAGGGCCATGCCCGGGTGCTGGCTGCCCATGCCGGGGAAGAGCAGCGCGATGCGGCTGCCCGAGGGGCCGGTGGCGGGGCCGCTCGCCGCTGCCAGCAGGTCGGCCGCCTTGCGGGCGCCCGTGGCGACCACCGCGCCGCGGTACGGGTGCGTCGTGCGGCCCTGCTGGAGGGTCGCGACGCTCGCGGCGAAGTCCGGTGCGGCGGACGTGAAATGACCGGCGAGCCGGGTCCGGTAGCGCTCCGCCGCCTCGGGCGTGCGCGCCGACCAGACGACGATCCGCGGGCGTTCCGTCGTGGCCGCGGGTGCCGGACGCGCCGGCGCCTCCTCCAGCACGACGTGCGCGTTGGTGCCGCCCACGCCGTACGTGTTGACGGCCGCCACCCGGGGCCGCTCGGCCCGGCGCTCCCACGGCACCGCGGCGGTCGGCAGCTCGAACGGCGAGTCGTCGATGCCGAGTTCGGGGTTCGCGGTGCGGAAGCCGAGGGTACGCGGGACGCTCCCGTGCTCCAGCGTCAGCACGACCTTGATCAGCGAGGCGATCCCCGATGCGTGGCCGAGGTGCCCGATGTTGCCCTTGACGGAGGTGAGGACCGTGGCGCCGCTGCCCGTGGCGCCGAGGTACCGGTAGGCCGAGGTGAGCGCGGCCACTTCGATCGGGTCGCCGAGGACGGTGCCCGAGGCGTGCGCCTCCACCAGGCCGACGTCGCCGGGCTCGACTTCCGCCGTCAGCATCGCCTCGGCGATCGCGGCCGACTGGCCGGAGACGCTCGGCGCGGCGAACCCGGCCTTGGCGGAGCCGTCGTTGTTGACGGCCGAGCCGCGGATCACGGCCCGGATGTGGTCCCGGTCGGCGATCGCGTCGGAGAGCCGCTTGAGCGCGACCACCCCGGCGCCCGAGCCGAAGACCGTGCCGGTCGCGTGGGCGTCGAAGGGCCGGCAGTGCCCGTCGCGGCTGATCTTGCCGCCGGGCTCCCACCAGTAGCCGTGCTCCAGCGGTAGTTCGACCTCCGCCCCGCCGACGAGGGCGAGCTCGCACTCGCCCGCGCGCAGCGACGCGGCGGCCAGGTGCAGGGCCACCAGCGGGCTCGCACAGGCCGTCGCGATGCCGAGGCTCGGGCCGTTGAGGCCGAGCTTGTAGGAGACCAGCGGGGCGAGGGAGTCCGTCGAGTTCCAGGTGCTCAGCGACAGGCCGACGCCGTCGCCCCCGCTGCCGCCGTTGCCGGCGCGGCCCTCGCTGCGGCGCACCAGGTCGAGGTAGCGGCCGCGCCCGGCGGAGCCGAACACGCCGACGTCGGCGAGCCGTTCGGGGTCGTAGCCGGCGTCTTCCAGGGCCGCGTGGGCGCACTCCAGGAAGAGCCGGATCTGCGGGTCGCAGATGCGGGCCTCGCGCGGGGTGAGCCCGAAGAACCCGGCGTCGAAGCCGTCGATCTCGGGCACCGTCGCGACGGCCTTGACGTACTGCGGGTCGGCGAGCGCGCGGGCCGGCACGCCGGCCGCCGCGAGTTCCTCGTCGGAGGCGGGGCGGATGGAGCCGACGCCGTCGCGGAGGTTGGCCCAGAACGCGCCGAGGTCGACGGCCCCGGGGAAGCGGCCGGCCATGCCGACGACGGCGACGGGTTCGTACCTGCTCTGGTCGTTCATGCGTTCCCCTGGAGGTCGTGTCGGATGCGTCGGCGCAACTGCCGCCGCTGCTCGGCCGGTGGGGCCGACCGGGGCGCGGGGGGACCGTCCCGGAGCGGCGCGGCCGGAGCGCGGCCGGAGAGGAAGCGGGCCAGCGCGAGGAGGTTCGGGTGCTCGAACATCGCCGTCACCGGGAAGGCGGTGGCCAGCCGTTCGCCCAGCAGGGCGTGGAGGCGCACGACGGCCATCGAGTTGAGCCCGGCGTCGAAGAAGTTGTCGGCGGGCGGGAGGTCGATCCCGATGACCTCCCGGACGAGGGCGGCCAGTTCGGCGGCGGCCCGGCCGTCCCGGGCGGGGCCGTCGGCGACCGGCGCCCCGGCGGACTTGGCGGCGCGTTCGCGCGGTCCGTCGGTGAACAGGATCTCGGCGGGCACGGCGTAGCGCGGCAGGCGGCGGCGCAGGTGCGAGCGGAGGTCGGCCGGGTCCGGGGCGGCGGTGCCGGGCGCGGTGCGGACGGTGAGCGACAGCACGGGCCCGGCGGCGGTCGTGGTCAGGCCGGCGACGGCGTGCCGGACGGCGGGGTGGTCGAGGGCCGCGCGCTCGACCTGTTCGGGGTCCAGGCGGTAGCCGTCGACGGACAGTTGGCGGTCGAGCCGGCCGTGCAGGACGACCGCGCCGGAGGGGTGGCGGCGGCCGCGGTCGCCCGTGCGGTAGGTGCCGGCGGCGGTGTCGAAGCGCTCGCCCCGGCCGGTGCCGTCCAGGTAGCCCGCGGCCAGGTGCGGGGAGCGGACGACGACCTCTCCCGCGTGGCCGACCGGGGCGGGCGTGCCGTCGGGGCGCAGCACGAGGAGCTCGGCGGCTCCCGCGCCGGTGCCGACCGGCAGTTCGGCCGTGTCCGGCAGACCGGCGAGCGGGTCCTGTCCGGCGTCGAGCCGCCAGGCGGAGGCGAGTTGGGGCGTCTCGGTGGCGCCGTACGCGTTCACGACGGCCGCGCCGGTGACGGCCCGCAGCGCGCGGACCATGCCCGCGGTGAGCGGCGCGCCGCCGCTGACGACCAGGCGCAGGTGCGGCAGGCGGGCGGTGTCGTGGGGGCGTCCGGAGAGGAGCAGTTCGAGGAGGGCCGGGGTGGCGTGCAGGACGGTGACGCGCTCGTCGTCGAGCAGCGCGAAGAGCCGGTCGGGGGCGGTGAACACGGACTCGGGCGGGACGACGACGGTGCCGCCCGCCAGCAGCGGGACGAGGAGGTCGCGCAGCAGCGGGTCGTGGCCGACGGCGCCCAGCAGGGCGATCCGGTCCGCCGGGCCGAGGCCGAAGGAGCACCGGTACCAGTCGAGCGTGCCGGCGAGCGCGGCCGGGGACACGGCGACGGCGGCCGGGCGGCCGGAGGTGCCGGAGGTGAAGAGGACGTGGCTGGTGCCGGGCAGGTGGCGCGGTTCCCGGGCGCCGGGCTGAACGGTGCCGTCGGTGGCCAGGACGGCCTTGGGGCGCAGGAGGTCCTGGCGTTCGGCGAGTGCTGCGGCGGGCAGGTGCGCGTCTGTGACGGCGACGGCCGCGCCCGCCTGCCGGGCGCCGAGGAAGGCGGCGGCGAGGTCGGGTGTGCGCTCGGCGCGCAGCTCAAGGACGTCCCCGGGGAGCACGCCGGCGGCGGTGACGGTGGCGGCCACCTCGTCGCAGCATCGCAGCAACTCGGCGTACGTCAGGTCCAGTTGGGTGGAATGGATCGCGATGGCGTCGGGGTGGCGCAGGGCGACGTCCCGGATCCGCGTGAGGACGTCGGGTGCGTCCGGCTGGGGCGCGTGCACCTTCGGTGCGGAACGGCCCTCGAACGGCGCCCGGTCCGCCGCGAACGCCGCCGCGACCCCGACCACCTGCCGCAGCAGCTCGTCGACCACTGCGTCCTCGAACAGCCCCTCCCGCCCGACGAGTTCGAGCCGCAGCCCGTCGTCCGGGTCGTACCGGAGGTAGAAGTTGAGGTCGAACAGCGCGTACGGCGGCGCCGCGTCCACCCACCGCGCGGGCGCGTCGGCGAAGGCGGGTGCGGGTCCGGTCCGGCTGAGGTCGTTGACCCACACCTGGAACAGCGGGTTGTCCCGGGGCGAGGGCGGCAGCCCGAGCCGGTGAACGATGGCCTGGAACGTGGGCGCGAGGTGGTCGAGCGCCTCCAGCGACCGCTCGCGCACGTGGGCGAGGAGGTCGTCGCGCCCGGCCCGGTCCTCGACGTCGAGCCACAGCGGCACCGTGCTGAGCACGGGCCCGACGAGGTCCTGCTCCCCGGGGCCCAGCCGCCGGCTGACCGGCACGCCCACGGCGACGGACCGCTCGCCCGCCCACGCGGCGAGGACGGTCGCGACGCACGCCACGACGTACGTGGCCCGGGTGTGCCCGCTGCGGGTGAGCAGGGCGTCGACGGAGGCGGTGAGCTCCGGGCCGAGCGCCGCCACCGTGCGGCGGCCGTCGAGCGTCGGTCCGGCCGGGCCGGTGAGGCGGAACGGCAGCGGCGTGCGCGCGGGGGCGTCGGGCAGGAGCGCCGCCCAGTACGCGAGGTCCTCGTGCCAGCGGTCCGAGCCGACGGCGGCGGCCCGCCGGTGGGCGAAGGCGGCGAAGCGGGGTGCGGGCGGCCACTGCGGCGCGAGGCCGCGGGCGCGGGCGGTGTAGGCGGTGGCGAGGTCCCGGGCGACGAGTTCGAGGGCGTGCTGGTCGGCCACCAGGTGGTGCAGGGAGAGGACGAGCAGCGCCTCGCCCGTGCCGCGCAGCAGGCCGACGGTGAGCAGCGGCGGCCGGTCCAGCGGGATTGCCGTCCGCGCGATCCCGGCGACGAACGCGCACACCGCCGGATCGTCGAGCGGGCCGGCGGTCTCCCGGACGGCGAACCGCGGCTCGGTGTGCGGTGCGTACGTCCAGCGCGGGACGCCGTCGATGACGTCGACGGCCGCGCGCAGGAGGTCGTGGCGCCCGAGCACGTCCCGGGCGGCGGCGCGGAGGGCGTCGTCGTCGACGCTGGCGGGGATCCGCAGGGCGCCGACGACGTTGTTGCCGGAGTCGTCGGCGAGGGCGCGGTTGAGGAGCCAGAGCGGTTCCTGCACCGGGGTGAGCGGGCTGTGGTCGGCCGGGCCCTCGGCGGCCTGCGGGCGCTCGGTGCGGGGCAGGGTGGTCACGGCGTCGCGGAGGCCGGCCAGCGTGAGGCCGTCCCGCAGGAGCAGTGGCAACGGCAGGTCGACCCCGCGCAGGTCGGCGAGCCGGGCGATCAGCGCGAGGGCGGTGAGGGAGTGCCCGCCGAGGCTCAGGAAACCGAGGTCCTCGCGTCGCTGGTCGGCCGGGACGGCGAGCGACTCCCACCAGGCGGAGGCGAGTTCGTCCGATGCCTCGGCCGTCACCGCCGACGCCCACCACTGCTCGGTCTCCTCGGTGATGCGCCGGCGGTCGGCCTTGCCGGAGGAGGTGAGGGGCAGGCGGTCGACCCACCGCAGGGCGTGCGGCACGAAGGCCCGGGGCAGCCGCTCGGCGACGTGCGCGAGGATCGCGTGGTCGGCGTCCGTGTGGCCCTCGGCCCGCACGGCGACGGCGACGAGTTCGGCGGCGAGGCCGTCCGGGGGCCGGAGGGCGACGACGGTGGTGGCGGCGACCGCCGGGTGCGTGGTGAGCGCGGCCTCGACCTCGGCCGGCTCAATCCGGACGCCGCGGATCTTGAGCTGCGCGTCGATCCGGCCGAGGTAGCGCACCAGGCCGTCGTCCATGGACGCCAAGTCGCCCGTGCGGTACCAGCGTCGGCCGTCGACGACGGGGAACGCCGCCTCCGTGAGGTCGGGCCGGCCCACGTAGCCGAGCGCCACCTGGACGCCGCCGATCCACAGCTCGCCCGGCTCGCCGTCGCGGACGGGGGAGCCGTCCGTCCCGGCGATCCGCAGGTCGACGTTGTCGATCGGCGCCCCGATGAACACGTCCCCGTCCGGAGCGAGCCCGCGCGGCACCGGCCAGTGCGTGACGTCGATCGCGGCCTCGGTCGGCCCGTACAGGTTGTGCAGTTCGGCGCCCGACCACTGCGAGAACCGTGCGGCGAGCGCCGGCGGGAGCGCCTCGCCGCTGCAGAACACCAGCCTCAGCGACGGGAGTTCGGCGGCCGCAAGGCGCAGCTGGGCCGCCAGCATCGTCGGCACGAAGTGGCAGACGGTGATGCCCCCGTCGGCCAGGGCGCGCGCGAGGAGCTGCGGGTCGTAGTGGGCGTCGGCGGGCGGGAAGACGCAGCGGGCGCCCGTGACGACGGGCAGGAAGAACTCCCACCCGGCGACGTCGAAGGTGCTCGGCGTCTTCTGGAGCACGCGGTCGCGCCCGTCGAGGCCGAACCGCCCGGCCATCCAGAGGATCCGGTTGGCGAGGGCGGCGGCGCCGACCAGGACGGCCTTGGGGGTGCCCGTCGACCCCGAGGTGAACAGCGCGTAGACCGGGTCCTCGGGCCCGACCTCGCGCAGCGGTGCGTACCCGGCGGGCGCCGTGCGCGGCACGGTGACGGCCGGCATACCGCCCGGGGCGAGGCCCTCGTGCCCGGCCGCCACCACCGTGCACAGCGGCCGGACGACGCCGACCATGGCCGCGACCCGCCCGGCGGGCTCGTCGGCCGCGATCGGCACGTAGTGGCAGCCGGCCTTGAGCACCCCGAGCAGCGCGACCAGCAGGTCGGCCTGCCGGGGCATCCGCACGGCCACCGGGCCCCGGCGCCCGCCGGTGGCGCCCAGCACGGCGGCCGCGCACGCGTCGCTGAGCAGGTCCAGCTCGGCGTAGGTGAGGGTCCGCCCGGGATCGGTGCAGGCGACGGCGTCCGGGGTGCGTGTCCGCTGGTCGCGGACCAGCCCCGGGACCCCGTACGGCGCCCGGTGGGGCACCCGTGGTCCGCGGAGCACCGAGGCCCCGTCCGTCATGCCGCCACCTGCTCGTGCGCGTCCCGCATGGTTCCCCCCACTGCGCCGTGACTCGAAGGACCTGTTTCCGGTGGATCGTCAGATCGGCTGGAGCGCGACCGGCTCCGGGTCGGCGAGGAAGTCCGGCCGCAGACCGGTGACCTCGGGACGGTTGGCGACGCTGTTGTAGACGAACATCAGCATCGAGCGGCGGAACGGCGAGATGTTCGCCGCCGAGCAGTGCAGGATGTTCGGGTGGAACACCAGCACCGACCCGGCGGGCCCCTTGGGGCTCACCAGCCCGTTGGCGCGGGCGAGTTCCTCGATGACGGAGTGGCGCACCCGGAACTTCTCGTCGGCGGTGAGCGTGGCCACCCAGGCCGGCGCGTCCTCGTAGCCGAGCGGCATGCCGTCCGCGTCGCTGCTGGCGAGCAGCCCGGCGGTGTGCGAGCCGGGCACGAAGGTGAGCGGCCCGTTGAACTCCGTCACCTCGTCCAGGAAGACGGCGACGTTGACCAGGTCGGGCCGGCGGATGCCGTCGCCGGTGAGCCAGTAGACGTAGTCCTGGTGCCACTCCCACTGGTCGCCGGCGAACGGCGCCTTGATGTTCACCTTCGACTGGTGCACGTACACGTCGTCGTCGAGCAGGCCGCGGACGGCGCCGAGCAGCGCCGGCCGGCGGGTGAGCGCGGCGATCGCGGGGTTCGTGCGGTGCAGGCCGTAGACCGAGCGGACGGTCCGCCCGTCGCGTTCCAGGACCCGCCCGGGGTCGTCCGCGGCGAGGATCGACGGGAGCTCGTCGAGCGCCACGTCGAGGAGGTCCCCGGCCAGCGAGCCGGGCGGCAGGAGCACGTAGCCGTCCCGGTGGTACCGCGCGACGAGTTCGGGGGCGAGCGGTGCGGCGGCCGTGCCGGCCGTGTCGTGCGTCATTGCTCAGGCCTTTCTCGTTCGGTTCGGATGCGTGCCGCGGCCGGGCCGCCGGGCCGGGCCGGATCGGTCCGGACGATGCGGCGTGCTATCGGACCGGGCCGGACGGCGCGGCGCGCTACCAGACCGGGCGGACGTCGATGGTGCCGAAGCGGGCCACCGGGTGCTTGCCGGCCACCTCGATCGCCTCGTCCAGGTCGGCGCACTCGATGACGTCGTAGCCGGCGATCCGGCCCTCGGCGTCGGCGAACGGGCCGTCGTCGACGACGACCTCGCCGCCGCGCACGCGCACCGAGGTGGCGTCCCCGGCCGGGCGCAGCCGGTTGCCGTCCAGCCGCACGCCGCGCCCGTCCATCTCGGTCACCCAGTCGGCGGTGCCGACCGCCATGCCCGCGTCGTCCTCGGGGGTGACCTCGGCGTCCTGGTCGGCGCAGATCAGCAGCAGGTACTTCATGGTCCGTCTCCTCGCTCGGGGTCGTCCGCCGCCGCCGGTGTCCGGGATCCACTGCGGGGATCCCCCCGGCGGCTCCTTCCGGCGGCTCCTTCTGGGAATCCGACGAACGGGCCGGCGGCGGATGGACAACCCGCGAGGGTCAGTCCAGGACGGCGTAGGCGCGGATCGGGAAGCTGCCCATGCCGACCACCGGCGGCGGGGCGGCGTGGAGGCGGAAGCCGCTCGCGGGGAGCCGGTCCAGGCCGCCGAGGTGCTCGACGATCGGGATCCCGGCGCCGAGCAGGCCGGTGTGGGCGGGGCGGTCGAGGTCCGCCATGTCGTCGATGTTGACCGAGTCGATGCCGACCAGGGCGGCGCCCTCGGCGATCAGCCAGTGCACGGCGTCGACGGTGAGGAAGGGGTGTTCGGGGTCGCCGTACTTCTCCGTCCCCCAGTGCCGGTCCCAGCCGGTGCGCACCAGCACGGCCCGCCCGGCGACCTCGTGCTGCTCCAGCAGCTCGGGCCCGACGGCCCGGCCGGCGCCGGTCGCGTCGACCAGGACGCCCGGGACGTCGGCGAGCAGTGCGAGGTCCAGGCCGGAGAGGTCGGCGCCGTCCGGGTAGCGGTGGAACGGGGTGTCGAGGTAGGTGCCGGTGTTGGCGACCATCTCGATCCGCCCGATCTGGAACTCGGTGCCCGGGGTGTAGCGGGGCCGGGAGTCGGCGCGGGACATGTGGTCGGAGATGACCGGCCCGGGCAGGCCGGGGTAGGTGGTCATGCCGGCTTCGATCGGGTGGGAGAGGTCGACGACGGTGCGTCGGCTCGGTCGGTTCATCGGTTCGACTCCTGGATCCGGTCTTCGATCTGTTCTGAGCGGGGCGCCGGCAGCAGCCCGTCGTACTCGGGCTTGAGCTTCCAGTCGGGGTCGGGCGGGCGGTGGCCGGGGCGCGGGCAGTGCGTGGAGTGCTCGCCGGTCACCGGGTCGTGCAGGTAGCGCGGGCAGTTCTCGAACACCGCGGTCACGCCGACCCGCAGCACGGCCTCGGCGCCGTGGTGCGGGTGCAGCGCGTCACGGTCGGTCAGCACCTCGCAGGTGCCGTTGACCCGCAGCTTGGCGCGCAGGGCCGGGAAGAGGAAGAGCAGGCCCACGCGCCGCACGGCGGCGGCGTTGCCGAGCGTGCGGTACATGCCGTTGCCGTCGTAGCTGGGGATCTCCAGCGTCCGCAGGTCCGGCACGCGGACGAAGCCCGGCAGGCCGCCCTTGTAGGAGCACTCGGGGAAGCCGTCGGGGTCGATCGTCGCGACGTACACGGCGTCGGCCCCGCGGATCCACCCGGCGTGCCCCTCCTCCAGTTCGTCCAGCACGTACCTGTGTGCCAGGTGGTCGGCCAACTGCTCGCTCCCGAAGCGGCGTTGGAGGTCGCGGCTGCCGTCGTGGTAGAACTCCTCGGGCTTCACGGGGCGACCCTCACCGCAGCGCCCGCATCTGCTGCCAGACCCGGGTGTAGTACGCGTTGGCCACGCGCTCGCGGGTGAGCGCGCCCATGCCGATCTCGCGCAGCACCTCGGGGGAGTGGTGGGCCAGCGGGGCGAGCACGTTCTCCAGCCACTCGGCGCCGTGGTCGGCGTCCACGTGGACGTGGATGCGCTGGTAGAGGATGACGTCGTCCGGCACGCCGAGGCGCGCGCAGCCGTCGACCATCGCCTGGAAGCGCACCGGTGCGGTGTACTCCATGAGCCCCATCGCGGCCAGCAGGCGGGGCGTCAGGTGCCGGTGGACGCCGTACATGAGCACCAGGTTGGCGTTCTCGAACACCTCCATGCCGCCGAGGCCGGAGACGTCGACGCCGCCGAGTTCGAGCCGGGCGCGCATGTACGTGGCCGAGTGCTCGAACAGCCGGGTGTGCATCTGCTCCAGCTTGCCCTCGCCCATCTCGTCCCAGTAGTTCTCGGCCATGGTGAGCTTGCTGGTGCCGGTCGCGCCGAGCTGGGCGAGGGCGACGAGGTCGTCGAAGCGGCTGTCGACCAGCTCCTCGGCGAGGAAGAACAGTGCGATCTCCTCGATCGTGGCCTCGTCGGCGAGGTAGCGGCAGAAGGCGGGCTGGACGTGCCGCGAGCGCAGGTCGGCGAACCAGTCGGCGAGGCCCTCGGCGGTGCGCGGCAGCAGCGCCTCGTCCACCCGCCCGTCCTCCCAGCGCAGCCAGGCGTCCTCGGTGGCGGCGATGACGGGGTCGGCGTTGAGGCGCGGCACCGACAGGAACGTTTCGGCGCCGCCGAGGTAGCCGGTGTAGTGACGGTGCAGCCGCTCCATCAGGGCGAGGCGGACGGCGGTGTCCGGCTCGGTGCCGGCCGCCGGAAAAGCGGCGGCGATTTCCGCGCCGGCGTGCTCCTCCGCGCCGGACTGGCTTTCCGCACCGGACCGGCCTTTCGTGCCGGTCCCGGCGCGCGGCGGCGCGATGCTCTCAGAAATGGCCCCGGACATGCATTCCTCCTGGGTTTTCCCTCCCCGGGAATTATCCCGGGGCAGGTCGGCCTGACCGCATCTTCCAGAATGCGGTTGCGGTTCGTTCACGCAGGGTTGTGTCCGCACGGATCGGGCGGAACGGGCGTGCGGCTTTTCGACGGCGGACGGGCCGTCACATCACGGTGGTGCGGTAGAGCAGCCGGTGGTGGTAGCGGCTGTCGCACGGGGTGCGGGTGTGCATGGTCGCGTCGTTGTCCCAGATGACCAGGTCGCCGACGTTCCAGCGGTGGCGGTACAGGTAGCGGTCCTTGGTGGCGTGCGCGTGCAGGTCGTCCAGCAGCTCGGCGCCCTCCTTCTCGCCGAGCCCCACGACGCCGCTGATGATCATGCTCCCGAGCAGGAGCGAGCTGCGGCCGGTCACCGGGTGGCGGCGCACGATCGGCTGCGCCACGTCCGGGGTGCGCTCGCGCTCCTCGGCGGAGAGCGGCTTCTTGTGCGGGTTGGTGAGGAGCTCCTGGTCGACGAGGTGCGCCATGGAGTGGACGGCCTGCAGACCGCCGATCCGCTCCCGGACCTCCGCGGGCAGCTCGTCGTAGGCCGTCGTGCTGTCCGCGAAGATCGTGTCGCCGCCCTCCTCCGGGGCGATCGCCGAGTACAGCAGCGAGGCACGGCTCATGACCTCGCGCCAGGAGTAGTCGGTGTGCCACTCCTCCTGGTCGTCCCCGTCGTAGAGGCCGATCGGCTCGCCGGCCTCGAAGATGTTGCTGATCTTCAGCACCTCGGGGTGATCCGGCACGACGTACCGGGCGACGGGGTAGACGTCCAGCGGGCCGAACAGCCGGCTGAAGCGGACGTGGTCGGCATGGCTCAGGTCCTGGTCCGGCAGGACGAGGACGCGGTGGCGGACGAGGTCGTCGAGGATCCGGTCGGCGGTCTCCCGGCCGACCTCCTCGCGCAGGTCGATGCCGGTGATGCGGGCGCCGAAGACGGGGCCCAGCGGTTCGAGCGTGTAGGACGTCATGGGAAACACCTCTCGTGTGAGGTACCTCGGTCTGCGGCCGTCGGTCAGAGGGTGCGCCAGTCGCGCTCCGGATCGGCGAGGACGGCGAGCACGATCCGCCGGTACGCGGCCACCCAGCCCGCCACCGTCTCCTCGTCGAACTCCTCGGGGTTGTACTGGACCATCCCGCTGATCTCCCCCGACGGCGCGACGCCCATGTTCCAGGCGGCGCCGCCCGGGATCTGCTCGCTCGCGCTCTCGCCCTTGGCGACCGGCACGGTCCCCTCGGAGAACAGGAACGGGTCCGCGCCCCCGGCCGGGGCGGCCAGCGTCTCGGAGAAGCCGAAGATGAAGTCGCAGTTGCGCGGGTCGGCCATCGGCGCCATCAGCGACGGCACGGCCTGCTCGACCCAGTGGATCGGCACCTCGTGCCGGTACGCCTCCAGGCAGGTGGTGCGCACGGCCAGGAGGAGCTCGCGGATCGTGCCCGCGTCCGCGAGGTCGGTGCGCAGCGCCAGGAAGTTGAGGAACGGGCCCACGGTGTCCTGGTACTCGGGCCGGCCCCGCCCGTGCACGATCGTGTTGACGACCGGGTCGTCCGCCCCGGAGATCCGGCTCGCCAGCACGGCGAACGCCCCCAGCATCACCATGAAGCGCGAGCAGCGGGCGGCCTTGGCGAGCGCCGCCACCGCGTCCGTCGTCGCCGCGTCGAAGCGGAAGGGGTGCGCGACGTACAGCTCGGTGTGCTCGGGCGGGATCGGGCGGTCGGTCGGCAGGGTGAAGAACGGCGCGCCGTCCAGCCGCTTGCGCCAGTACGCGAGGTTCTCGGCCGCCGCGTCGCCGGACTGGTTCTCCGCCTGCCACCGCGTGTACTCGCCGTACTGGCGCAGCGCCGGCAGGCCCGGCTCGCGGCCCGCCGTCCGGGCGGCGTAGCACGCGGCGAGGTCGCGGTGGATCAGCTGGAGCGCCCAGCCGTCGCACGCCGTGTGGTGGCTGACCAGGCCGAGCACCGCGTCCCGCTCGTCGAAGCGGGTGAGGAACGCCCGCAGCAGCGGCAGCCGTTCGACGGGCAGCGCCGTCGACTCGGCCTCGGCGAGCAACTGCTGCGCCGCCGCGTCGCGCCGCGCCCAGGCCGCCGGCAGGTCCCGCACGTGCAGCGGCACCCGGGTGGCCGGGCGCACCTGCTGGTACGGCGGCTCGGCGTCGCGCACGATCACCGTGCGGAGCACCTCGTGCCGCGCCACCACGTCGTCCAGCGCGCCCTGGAGCGCGGCCACGTCGACGGGCCCGGTGATGCGCAGGGCCTTGGACACCGTGAACCGGGGCCCGAACGAGCCGGAGCCCGCGTTGGCGCACCAGTGCTCCTGCTGGCTGGAGAGGGGGTGGCGGGGGGGGGGGGGCCCCGCGGGGGCCGCGGGGGGGGGGCGGCGGGGGGCGGCGGGGGGGGGGGCGGCGGCGCGGC
>NZ_JBHWGV010000130.1:19767-26194 GCF_042732955.1 Kitasatospora sp. NPDC059747
GCCGGTTGAGGCGCTGGCCATGGCACACGTTCACCGGGGGCCCCACCGCGCGGCGGCGGGCGTTGGCGCCCCTGGGAGCGTGCGGGGGGGGGGGGGGGGGGGGGCGGGCCCGGCCCCGGGTGGGCCGGGGGGGGGGCCCCGGCGCTGCGTCCTCGGTGTGCGGCACGTCGTCTCCTCGGCTCGGCTGTCGGAGTGCGGTTCGACACCTCGACGAACGGGAGGACCGCGGTTTGGACGACGGCGGCGAAAAATCTTCAGTCGATTTCTGCGGGGTCCTGCTTCGGCTGCTCGGCGGCGGCCTCGTGGGCCCGGACGGCGCGGGCGAAGGAGCGCAGGTCGCCCGCGAGGAGCTCGGGCACCTCCAGGGCGGGGAAGTGCCCGCCCTCGGCGAACTCGCTCCACTGGACGATGTTCGGGAAGCGCCGCTCGGCGATCCGCCGCACCGGCAGGCTCCCGTCGTGCGCGAAGGCGGCGACGGCGAGCAGCACCGGCTGCGGCGGCCCGGCGAGGGGCTGGCGGGCGGCGTCGGGGAGCATGTCGGCCATCTCGTAGTACAGCTGCGCGGACGAACCGGCCGTCGCCGTCAGCCAGTAGAGCGAGACGGTGGTCAGGAGCTGGTCCCGGCTGATCGAGTCGCCGCTCGTCCAGTCCCGGAACTTCTCGGCGATCCAGGCCAGTTGGCCGACCGGGGAGTCGGTGAGGCCGTAGGCGAGGGTCTGCGGGCGGGTGCTCTGGATCTTCATGTAGCCGGCCCGGCCGGTGGTCTCGAAGGCGGCCAGGTAGGCGAGCCGCGCTTGGTCCGCCTCGTCGAGGCCCTCCAGGTCCTCCGGGCCGGTGGGCGGGGTCAGCAGGAACGTCACGTGCGCGCCCGCGAGGTGCTCGGGGTCGAGCGCGGCGGCGGTCAGCGAGATCCACACGCCGAGGTCGCCGCCGTGGGCGAGGTAGCGGCCGTAGCCGAGCCGGCGCATCAGCTCCGTCCAGGCCCGTGCGATCCGCGGCACGTCCCAGCCGGCCTCGGGGGCGGGGCCGGAGAAGCCGAAGCCGGGCGGGGCCGGTATGACGACGTGGAACGCGTCCGCCGGGTCGCCGCCGTGGCTGCGCGGGTCCGTCAGCAGCTCGATGACGTCCAGGTACTCGGCGACCGACCCGGGCCAGCCGTGGGTGAGGATCAGCGGCGTGGCGTCCGGCTCGGGGGAGCGCACGTGCAGGAAGTGCACGGTGGCGCCGTCGATCTCGGTGCGGAACTGCGGGAAGCGGTTCAGCCGCTCCTCCGCGGCCCGCCAGTCGAACTCCGTGCGCCAGTACTCGGTGAGCTCCTTCAGGTACTCCAGCGGCACCCCGCGGGCCCAGCCCGCCCCGGGCACCTCGGCCGGCCAGCGCACCGCCGCCAGGCGGCGGTGGAGGTCGTCCAGGTCCTCCTGCGGAACGGCGATTCGGAACGGCTGCATTTCCGGGCCTCCTCAATTCGGCGGGCGGCACGCCGCCCCTTCGTCCCTGCCGCCCGGGGACGCTACCAGCGCGCTCCGGCGCTAAACAGGGATCACCGGGGCACCGCCGGGCGACAGAGCAATCTGGAAGTAGAGGCGCATTCGCGGGACGTCAATGATGGTGCCGTCGGCCGGGCACGCTGCTTCGGCGCGCGCCGCCCATTCCCGTTTCTCCGGATGTGCGCTCTCGTTCGCTTTCTTCCGCTCTTCCGCTCCTTCGCTCGTTCCGCTCCTTCGCTCCTTCGCTCCTTCCGCTTCTTCCGTTCCTTCCGCCGTCGGACGTTCCAAAGAGGGGAGCACGGTGGCTACTCGAATCGGCGACCGGGCCGTGGTGCTGGGCGCCAGCGTGGCCGGGCTGCTCGCCGCCCGCCTGCTGGCCGACGCCTACCGCAGCGTCACGGTGGTGGACCGGGACACGCTCACGTCCTCCGCCGCCCCGCGCCGCAGCGCGCCGCAGGGCCGGCACGTCCACGGCCTGCTCGCCCGCGGCCAGCAGGTGCTGGAGGAACTGTTCCCCGGCCTCACCAAGGAGC
This sequence comes from Kitasatospora sp. NPDC059747, assembly GCF_042732955.1. Classification (NCBI taxonomy): domain Bacteria; kingdom Bacillati; phylum Actinomycetota; class Actinomycetes; order Kitasatosporales; family Streptomycetaceae; genus Kitasatospora; species Kitasatospora sp. NPDC059747. The sequence goes on from NZ_JBHWGV010000130.1 coordinate 21,788, forward strand.
TCGCCGAACTCGGCGTCCCCGTCTGCGACTTCGGCACCGGACTCACCTGGTACTTCGCCGGCCGCCCGATCCGCAAGGCCGAGACCGGGCTGATCTGCGTCTCCGCCGAGCGCCCGCTGCTGGAGGCCCGGGTGCGCGAGCGTGTCCTCGCCCTCTCCAACGTCCGCCTCCTCGACCGCTGCGACATCAACGGCCTCGACTCCTCGCCGGACCGCGCCCGCGTCACCGGCGTGCGCGTCCAGCCCCTCGACGGCGCCGAGGAGGTCCTCGCCGCCGACCTCGTCGTCGACGCCACCGGCCGCGGCTCGCGCACCCCGCTCTGGCTCCGCGAACTCGGCTACCCTCAGGTGCCGCAGGAGCGCGTCAAGATCGACCTCACCTACACCACCGCCGAGTTCGCCGCCCCGCTGCCCGTCGACCCGATCGGCGACGGCGCCGGCCTGGTCTGCGTCGCCGGCCCCGGCCGGCCGCGCGGCGCCACGCTGGTGCGCCTGCACGACCGCTACGCCCTCGCCCTCTACGGCCTGCTCGGCGAGCGCCCGCCCACCGACCCCGAGGGCTTCCTCGCCTTCGCGAAGACGATGCCCGTCCCCGAGATCCACGCGGCCGTCGAACACGCCCGGATGATCACCGAGCCGGTCTCCATGCACTTCCCCGCGAACGTGCGCCACCACTACGAGCGCGTCGAGCGCCTGCCCGACGGCCTGCTCGCGATCGGCGACGCCGCCTGCGTGTTCAACCCCATCTACGCCCAGGGCATGACCGTCGCCGCGATCGGCGCCACCGTGCTCCGCGGCCACCTGGAGCGCGGCGTCCCGCCCCGCCCGCGCGACTACTTCCGCGACCTCGCGGCCGTCATCGACGCGCCCTGGGACATGGCCGTCGGCGGCGACCTCGGCTTCCCCGAGGTCCGGGGCCGGCGCACGCTCGCCGTGCGGATGGCCAACCTCTACATGCCGCGCCTGCAGGCCGCCGCCGCCCACGACGCCACCCTCTCCACCGCGTTCCTGCGCGCGGCCGGCCTGGTCGACCCGCCCCAGGCGCTCATGCGGCCCTCGGTGGTCACCCGGGTGTTCCGGCCGCGTCCCAAGTCCTGACGCGTGTCCCGCCAGGTGCGTTCCGCCTGGTGTGTCCCGCCCGACCAACCCGCACACGGAACTACCGGAGGTTCCCCGTGACAGCCCACCCCGAGCCCATCGTGCTCGACCCCACCGGCCGGGACGTCCACGCCGAGGCCGAACGCCTGCGCGCGCAGGGCCCGGTGGCGCAGGTGACCCTGCCCGGCGACGTCCGCGCCTGGTCGGTCGTCGGCTACGACACCGTCCGCCAGGTGCTCAACGACGAACGCTTCGCCAAGAACGCCCACGAGCACTGGCCCGCCTTCGTCAACGGCGAGATCAGCGACGACTTCCCGCTGATCGGCTGGGTGCTCATGGACAACATGACCACCAGCGACGGCGCCGCCCACGCCCGGCTGCGCAACCTCACCGCCAAGGCCTTCACCATGCGCCGCACCGAGGCCATGCGCCCGCGCGTCGAGCGCATCGTCCGCGAGCTCCTCGACGACCTCGCCACCGCCGCGCCCGGCGAGGTCGTCGACCTCAAGGACCGCTACGCCTACCCGCTGCCCACCAAGGTGATCTGCGAACTCTTCGGCGTCCCCGAGCACATGCGCCGCGACGTGATGCGCGGCGGCGAGGTCAACACCGAGACGACGATCAACCACGAGGAAGCCGTCGCCAACGTCGAGTCCTGGCACAACGCGATGTACGAGCTCATCGAGATGAAGCGCGAGGAGCCGGACGACGACCTCCTGAGCATGCTCATCGAGGCCCGGGACAACGGCTCCCGCCTCAACCAGTCCGAACTCGCCGGCACCCTGCACCTGATGCTCGGCGCCGGCTCCGAGACGACCACCAACCTGCTCAGCAAGGCCGTCGTCGCGCTGCTCACCCACCCCGAGCAGTTCGCGCTGGTCCGCGACGGGAAGGTGCCGTGGCGGGACGTCATCGAGGAGACCCTGCGGGTCGAGTCCCCGATCGCCCAGCTGCCGTTCCGCTTCACCACCGAGGAGGTGGAGCTCGCGGGCGTGCGGATCCCCAAGGGCGACCCGGTGCTGATCGGCTTCGCCGCCTCCGGGCGCGACCGCGGCCGGCACGGCGAGGACGCCGACCGCTTCGACATCACCCGCCCCGACAAGGAGCACCTGTCCTTCGGCTACGGCGTCCACCACTGCCTCGGTGCGCCGCTGGCCCGCATGGAGGCCGCGATCGGGCTGCCCGCGCTGTTCGAGCGCTTCCCCGACCTGGCCCTCGCCGTTCCGGCCGAGGAGGTCCAGCCGCAGGGCACCTTCCTGCTCAACGGCACCGCCACGCTGCCCATCCGCCTGACGCCCGCTTCCTGACCACCCCGAAGGAGCCCCATGAACGCGAACGCACCGGTGAACGCGAACGCACCGGCCCGCGCGGAGCTGGTCCGCCGCGCGGCCGAAGTCGCCCCCGTCCTGCGCGCCAACGCCCCGTGGGGGGACGAGCACCGGCGGCTGCGCGAGGAGTCCCTGGCGGCGCTCACCGACGCCGGCCTGTTCAAGATGCGGATGCCGGCCCGCTACGGCGGCTACGAGACCGACGCCGCGACCTTCGTCGAGGTGATGACCGAACTCGCCAAGGGCGACGGCTCGGCGGCGTGGAACGTCTCCGCGTGGTCGATCTCGGCCTGGATGGCCTGCCAGTTCCCCGACCACGTCCAGGACGAGGTGTTCGGCGCGTCCGCCGGGGACGTCCGGGTGTGCGGCGTGCTCAGCCCGAGCGCCTCCGCCGTCCCGGCCGCCGACGGCGCCGTCGTGAACGGCGCCTGGCAGTTCATCAGCGGCGCGCACCACAGCGGGTGGCAGGTCGCCCTCGCGATGGGACCGACGCCGGACGGGCAGTCGCAGTGGCCGCTGATGGCGCTGATCCCGCTCTCCGACCTGACGATCGTCGACGACTGGGACACCACCGGCCTGCGCGGCACCGGCAGCGTCACCACCGTCGCCGAGGACGTGTTCGTGCCGCAGGACCGCCTGCTGCCGCTCGCCCTCGTGCTCCAGGAGCAGTCCGCCTCCAAGCTCAACCCGGAGTCGGCGCTCTACCGCGCCCCGCTCATCGCCACCGGCTGCACGACCTTCACCGGCACCGCGATCGGCCTCGCCAAGTCGGCGCTCGCGACGTACCTGGAGCAGCTCGACAAGAAGATCACCTACACCGAGTACGGGTCCCGGCGCGAGGCCGCCGTCACCCACCTCCAGGTGGCGGAGGCGGCGCTGCAGATCGAGGAGGCCGAGGGCCACGCCGCGCGGCTGGCGGCCCTGGTCGACGCCAAGGGCGCGGCCGGCGAGCCGTGGACGGTCGAGGAGCGGGTGCACGCCCGCGCCTACCTCGGCCGCGTCTTCGACCGCGCCACCCGCACCGCCCGCACCCTCGGCGACGCGAGCGGCGGCGGCTCCCTGTACCTCACGGGCGCGCTCCAGCGCACCGTGCGGGACCTCCACGCGCTGAGCCTGCACGCCCTGATGCACTCGTCGACCAACACCGAGCTCTACGGCCGCGTGCTGTGCGGGCTGGCGCCCAACACGATGTACCTGTAGCCGCGTTCCGCCGCTCCTGGGAAGGCACCCGGGAGCGGCGGACCTTCTCCGACCTCAGGCCTCGGTGGCCTGCGGCCAGACGTCCGCCCGGACCAGGCCGAGGACCAGAGCCGCGATGTTCCACGCGTCGTCCTCGCCCCGGTGGTGACGCCCCTCAAGGGGCAGCCCGGCCAGCTCCAGGGCCTTCGCCATGCCGGGGCGCTTGCGCAGCCCGTACGCGTCGGCGAAGACCGCCTTGGCATTGGTGTGCCGCTCGCCGAAGCCGAAGGGGTACGTCACCCCGTTGTCGCGGCACTGGCGGGTGAACTGCTTGCGGTCGTAGTCGCCCCAGCTGGCCCAGGCCCGCTCGCCCGCGCCGTGCTCGTCGGCCAGCAGCGCGCAGGCGTCGGCGAACGGCAGGCCGGTGTCGACCTCCCACTGCGTCAGCCCGGTCAGCTCGGTGCAGAACGGGCTGACGGTCGAGCGCCCCGGCCGCACCAGGATCCGGTGCCGCCCGACGCGTTCGAGGGCTTCGAGGTCGACGACGGTCAGCCCGATCTCGATGATCTCGTTGACCTCCCCGGGCGGCACCCGGCCGTCCCAGCAGGTGGCCTCGACGTCCACCACGTTGAGCAATCGTGCGTCCATGCGGGGATCATGGGCGGCGGCCGCCGGTGCGGTCAATCGGTTATCGGCCGCGCCCGGTGGGCATGGTGGGTGTCAAGGCCGGGCGGGTCGCGGGGGGAGCGGGCGCCCCACACCGCGCCCCCCCCCGGCCCCCGCGTAGGGCTCGGCTGGGGGCG
>NZ_JBHWGV010000131.1:0-26060 GCF_042732955.1 Kitasatospora sp. NPDC059747
GAACGGTACGCATCGACACTCGGACCCGCCCGGGCGTCGTGGGGGGGGGGCGGGGACCCAACACCCCCGCCCGCCACCCCCGCCCGAGGCCCGCGACGCCGCCGCCCCGCGCCGCGCGGCGCGCCGCCCCCGAGCACGGCCTCAACTGGCCTGGCCGACCTCCCACACCGGCTCCTGACCGGCCTCCGGCGGTGCCAGCAGCTGCGCCACCGCCCGCTCCTGCACGTCCGGTGCGAGCTCCCCGGGCCCCTCGCCCGCCGCGACCCGCTCCCGGACGTGCACGAGCAGCCCCGGCTCGGGGGCGAGCCCGTAGCGGTGCAGGTAGTAGGTGACGGTGTCGGTCCAGATCCACCGGCCGTCGCAGCGGAAGTTCATCGGGACGCTGCCGGGGCGCTCCGGGTCGAGGACGTCGTCCATCAGCATGGGGGTCATCAGCACCGGAGCCGCCGCGTCCAGGTAGCCGACCAGCGCGTCGCGCTCGGCGGCGTCCTCGATCACTGGGTGGTCACCGGCGAACTCCGGCCCGGTCAGCGGGTCGACGGTGTCGAAGACCGCCGCGACGGCGAACTCCTGCGTCATGTGCTCAGCTCCTGGAAGATCTGGTCGGCCAGCCCGGCGTCCGGGCGGGCCTGGCGGAACGGTACCGCGCCGCGGATGTCACCGTTCTCGGCGAAATCCTTGGTGTCGTCGACCGGGAAGTAGTTCTCCGGGCGGGGTGCCGAGTCCCCGCCGGGCGGGAGGTAGGGGCCGAGCCTGTGCACGACCGGGACGGACGTTCCGTCGGCGGGCTTCTCGAACCGGTACCAGTTGGCCCCGGTGCTGATCCCGGGCCGGCCGGCGCTCGTCATGCCCACCTTGTCCGCCACCACCAGGTACCCGCGCGCCGACTCGTCGACCGTGCCGGTCTGGTCCACCTTCGGCACGAACCAGACCGTGCCGTCGCCGGCGTAGCCCGGTGCCGTGATCGTGGGGTCCTTCTCCCACAGGGCCTTCATCACCTGAGCGGCGTAGCTGGCGGAGACCCCGTACCCGAGGCGGCAGGCCACGAACTGGACCGGTTTCGCGCCGTCCCACTCGCCCGCGGTCTTCTGGGCGATCAGCAGGTCCGCCACGACCCCGGGCAGGACGGGCTCGCCCCGGTAGACCGGGACACCGTCGTCGGTGTGCATGGACACGGCGAGGAAGCGCGTGTCGTTCGGGAACAGGGCGATGGCGGCCTGCATCTGCATCCGTGCGTGGAGGCCGGACGGCCCGCTGAGGGTGAGGACGGTCCGCCCCTCGTCGGCGGGCGCGTCGGGCCCCTCGTCCAGGCGCAGCTCGTGCCCGCTCGGCGTTCCCGGTGTCGTCGGCGTGCCGGGCGTACCGGGCGTGTGCGGCGTCCCCGGTGTGCCCGGGGTGCCGGAGAAGTACGAGCCGCTCCCGAAGCGCGGGGTACGGGGCGTGCCGGGAGCCTGGGTGTTCCAGGCCTTGGCGACCGCGTCCGACGTGACACGTGCGTGCGAATCCGGCTCCTTGAGCGCTTCGACGAGCTTGATCAGCCGCAGGCGCTCCGCCGGCTCGACCTTCGCGTTCTGGTCGGCGCCCTTCACCTTCCGTACGTAGCCGTCCAGGTGCTCCTTCTCCACGACCGTCCCGGCCTTCAGGCCGAGCCCTTCGCGCACCACGTCGGTGACCCGGCGCATGGTCGTGAGCCCGGAGACCTTGAGCATGCCGGCGCCGCCGTGGATGTCGGCGGCCAACCGCGCGACGTGCCACGTCCGCAGGCCGATCTCCTTCTGCTCCTTCTCGCTCGTGAACAGGAAGGTCTTGGCCGCGGCGGCCGGCTTGTCCGCGTTCGGGACACCGATCGTCACGCCCAGCGCCCACAGGTCCTTGTGGTTGTCCAGCCCGCGCTCACCGCTGAGGTGCGCCAGGTGCGCCCGCAACTCGGCGTCGGTCGCGCGGACGGCTGCCGACCTCGGTGTCCCCGGCCGGGTCGGCGAGGCGAACGTCGTGGACGACGAGGCCTCCAGCGCGTCGATGTGCAGCTCGCCCTTCCTGCCGAGCCGGCGCTGGATGATCGTGTGCTTGGCACCCGGGACGCCCAGGACCTCGTCCTCCTGGATCTGGACCGAGAAGGCCGAGATGTCCTTGCCCGCGCCGTACCCCTTGAGGTTCATGGTCACCATCGTCTTCTGGAGGCCCGGGAAGGTCTTCCGGCCGTTCATGAACTTCTCCGCGGTGGCGTACCTGCGGCTGGCGCTGGAGAAGTCCTTGTTGACGATCTCCGAACCGCGGTAGACCGGGGAGAATCCGGTGAACTTCTTGAACGAGATGGACGCGGTGCCCCGGTAGACGCGGCCGTCGGCCCCGGGCAGCAGGTCCAGCGCCTCCCTCAGCATCCGGATGTGCTCGCGCATCTCCGCCTTGAGGCCCGGCAGGACGTCCGTCCTGACGAGCGCCATCATCTGCCTGTAGTGCGCCGCCTCTTCCGCCTTCGAGGCGAAGGACCGCCGCCCGACGAGGTGGCTGATCGCCGGGTGGCCCGCGAGGACCTGGGGGAACTCGGTGCCCCGCAGCACGTGCTCGATCTGGATCAGCAGGACCCGGTCGAGCGAGCCGCCGGGCCTCATCATCACGTTGATCAGTGGGAACGCAGGACCGGTGTACGCCGCCAGGGCGTAGAAATGGGCCGGGGTGAGCGACTCCAGCACCTCCTGCGGAGTCTTCCCGTTGGTCGCGAGCCACCGCTTGACGCGCTCGACGTCATCGGTGTCGTAGCCCGAGGTGTCCTGCTGCCCGGCCAGCAGTTCGAAGATCCGCCGACGGCCGTTCAGCGTGTTCACGTGGAACTCGCCGGGTTCCCCGAAGCCCCCGCCGGGCAGCGTCGCCCGCACCTTCGCCGCGTAGACCTGCTCGTGCGGCAGCATGTTCTCCTTGTCGCCGAGGAGGCGGCGCACCTCCTTGAGCCCGATCCCCGGGAGGTTGCGGTACATCCCCTCGGCGGACTTCAGGGCCTTCGGGTTCAGCGGCACGGTCGCGCCGGAGGCCTCGACGCCCTTGAGGATCTCGTACACCGAGTGGTCACCGACCGGCAGCATCCAGCCGAACAGGGCCTTGACCATGTCGTCGGCGTGCGACGCGTCGATGTCGAGCAGCTTGAACGCCGTCATCATCTTGGCCGCGGTCGCCGAGACGCCGGCGACCGCCCGCATGCCCAGCTCCCCGTTGACCGTCGCGTACCAGGAGGAGTCGTGGTCCAGCTGGTGGACCGCCTCGCCGGTGCGCCAGCTGAGCGGCGTGTCCGGCCCGATCTCCCCCGGCCGCAGCGGGTCGCCCTCGTACTCGACCAGCTTGATCACCCGGCTCTCGCCGGTCTCCGGGTCGGGCTCGACGTACACGCCGAGCACCCCGTCCTCCGCGCGGACGCGCTCCAGGTCGTACTCGCCGCTGCTCAGCACGTGCAGGGACTCGGCCGGCACCTCCTCCGGCCGGATCCCGACCAGCTCCCAGGCCAGCGGGTTGACCTTGAGGAACTCCATCTCCCGTCGGCTCAGCTGGAGCCCGAGGTTTTCGAGCTCGTGGGCCGTCGGAGCGGGGACCTCGTTCCCGGGGCGCGGCCTGCGGGCCCTGATGCTGGTCACGAAGTCGACGCCGTCGGAGAACCAGGTCTTCGACTGGGCCAGCACGGTGCCCGTCGCGAAGACGTCCCGCTCGAACATGGTGGCCAGCTTGGGATTGGCCCGCTGGAGGGTGTCGTGGAGCGTCTTGCGCAGCGGGCTGTCCAGGTACTCCCGGGTCTTCTTGAGCTCCGCCACGTTCAGGCCGAGCTCCTGCGCGCGCTCCCAGTCCTTGCGGTCGACGATGTCGTTGAGCAGCGACTTGAGGCTCATCGCGGAGTCCTTGAAGTAGGCCCCGTTGAAGAAGGCCGTCATCACCTCGCGCAGGTTGCCGCTCCGGACGAGCGTGTCGAACTGGTCCTCGGTGAGGGCCGTGCCGACCTGCCCCGCGGACGTCGGGTCGTCCTTCAGCATCGGCGCGAGGTGCTCCGCCGCCGACGCCTCGGGGAACGCCTTCCCGATCACGTCCCGCAACCTGCCCAGCGCGGCACCCGCCGCGGCCTTCGCCTCGGGCAGGTCGTAGCAGTGCGTGCCGAGCTTCTTCTCGAACTCGCGGGTCGCCTCGGCGTACTCCGGCGCGCCGTAGAGCATCCGTCTGGGACCGAAGGGTGTCGCGCCCGGCATCTCGTGCGCGACGGCCGGGCCGGACGACCAGTGCAGGCCCTCCGGCAGCGAGCCCTCGGACGCGGACGGGTCGGATGGCAGGTGCGCGCCCAACTCCTCGACGTGGGGCTCGTGGTGCTGCTGGTCGCCGGGCACCTCCTCCGGCAGCGAGACCTTGAGCCACGTGCCGCCCGGCACGACGACCGGCAGGCCGTCGGGGCCGAACCCGACGGCCTTGGCCACGACCAGGTGGCCGGGCCCCTCCGCCTCCACGGTGAACGGGCCGGTGGGCTTCGGCACGAACCACAGCCCGCCCTCAGGGACGTACGCCTCCAGCGGGCCCGCCACCTTGCCGCGCAGCGCCCGCATCACCTCGCCCGCGTAGGACGAGGCGGCGCCGGTGCCGAACTCGCAGGCGGGGAACTGCAGCGGCTTGCCCTCCGGCCAGATCCCGCGCCGGCGCAGCTCCACCAGGACGTCCGCGAGCTCCTCCGGAGTGACCCGCCGCCCGTGCCAGGTCGGGGCGCCGTCGGCGTGCTCCGAGTGGAAGGCGACGGAGAAGAAGCGCGGGTCCTTCGGGAAGCGCGAGACGGCGGCACCGGTCTCGCGCAGCTGCGCGGCCGGACTGTCGGGATCGGCCAACCAGCGCACGTCGGAGCCCGCGTGGGCGCCGACGAGCGCGTCGACGATCTCGTGCACGTGCTCGGGCCGGTGGTCCGCCACGTCCGCGGGGTGTGGGTCGGGGTGGTCCTCGGGCCGGGGCTCGGACGCCAGGTGCCCGGTGGGCGGCTGGTGGTGGGTCTCCAGTGGCTGCGGGGCGCTGTGGCGGCCGGCGTCGTCGAAGCTCACCAGGTGGACGGCGCCGTCGTGGTCGGCGAGCAGCAGGTCGATCGGGGTCATGAGGCGGTCCGCCGTCTGGCGCACGACCGCCAGCGGGTCGTCGCCCAGCGAGCCGTGGTCCGCCTTCAGCACGAGCCGGAACGAGCCCATGTCCAGGTCGAAGAGCTTCGGCATCAGCTTCTCCGCCAGCCCGTCGGCGGTCAGCGGCCCGCCGCCCTCGGCGAGCTCGTGGACGTCGAACGGCGTCGGGGTCTTGCCGTCGGCCGGGGCCTCGTACGTCACCGACTCCCAAGCGACCTTCCCTGCCGCCGAGTCGGGGACCGGCACGGGCGCCGGCTCCTCGTGCACGGCTCCCCGGAAGTCCTTCAGCGCGTCGTCGTCGAGCAGGTCGGTCGTGACCGGGCGCAGCTTGGCGCGGATGGCGTCCTCGGTGAGCGGCTGCCCGTCCGCGAGCACCTCGCCGATCGCGTCGGCGGTCGTCCGCAGGTGCTCCGTCGTCAGGTGCTTCGTCGTCAGGTTCTCGGCGCCGACGCCGTGCAGGTGGTGCGCGTAGCCCGCGACGGCCGTTGCGATCGTCTGGCCCGGGAACTTCGCGTGCGCGAGGTCGGACAACTCGTGGACCGTCCGGAGCAGCCGCACCCCCGACTCGTCCAGCGCCGGCACGCCGTCGCCGTACAGCGAGCGGCCGAGCCGGACCAGGTCGAGCACCCGGTGGTGGCGGACGGCCTCGTCCCCGGGGCTGGTGCCGCCGGGCAGGCCGAGGGCGTCGGCGACCTGGGTGACCACGTGCTCGCCCGGCCCGGCGGCCGTGTTGAACAGGTCGCCGGCGGATCCCGCGGCCAGCCGGTCGAACCTGGCCATGCCCTCGACCAGGTGGTCGGCGATCTCGTGCGCGGTGTAGCCGCCGAGGAACAGCTCGAAGGAGTTGGTCAGGACGGCGGGCCGGAAGCCCTGTTCGAGCAGGAACTTCTGCATCAGCACGCTGACGTTCACCCGGCTGTTGGCGTCGGTGAACGGCTGGATCATCTGCAGCGACCTGGTCACCCGGGCGATCGCGACCAGCTTGGCGCGGTCGTCGCCGGCCGCCGCCACCTCGGCGTAGTAGTGGTCGAGCGCGGCCTGGACGTGGTCGGGCGCGGTGCCGTGCGGGTAGTTGATCGAGATCATGCCCTCGCGGGCCTGGCCGCGGGTGAACAGCACCAGCGGCTGCTTCTCCTCGCGCGCCACCGGGCCGGCGGTGAAGTCGGCGACGAGCTTGTGGCCGCCGATCCGCTCGTCGGCCAGGTCGGACGCCATGGACGTCCGGCCGGTGCCGCGCATCGTCGTGAACGTGCCGTCCCTGGTACCGGACCAGACCGTCGCGACGTTCGAGCCGTGGCCCTCGACGAGGTGACGGGTCGCGAGGTCGTGCAGCTCCTCGTAGGCGCGGGCGTCGATCCGCGACCAGTCGCGGCCGCCGGGCGAGCCGTCCAGCACCTCGCGGTACAGCTCCGTCATGCCCCGGCGGAAGCCCGGGTACTTGGTCGTGTCCAGGTGGTTCGCGGCGTCGCCGGAGGAGTGCGAGAGCGCGGCGGCGTGGACGTTGGGGTCGATGAACAGGCGCCACCAGGAGGACTCGGGCAGCACGTCCGACAGCTTCGGGCCGGGGTGCGGGGCGCCCTGCGCGGGCGGCTCGGGGAGTTCGGAGGTCGCGGCGGTCTCGATGACGGCGCTCTGCGGCTCGTGGACCGGGGCGTCCTCGACGAGGGTGGGGCGGCCGGACTCCACCGTCCCCGGCTTCGGGGCGCCCTCCGGCCGCGGGGTGTGCCCCGGGTCGAGCCCGATCGGCGGGGGGTCGGTCACGAGCGACCGGAAGATGTCCTCCTCCACGGAGGGCGCCTTGGGACGCGGCACGGGCTCGGGCTCGGGCTTCGGCTTCGGGGCGGGTTCCGGATTGAGTTCCGGCTTCGGCTCGGGCTTGGGTGCCGGCGCCGGCGCGGGCGCCGCCGGGTGCTTCGGCAGCGCGGTGCCGTTCGGGCTGTCCTCACTGAACGCCAGGTAGTGGTCGCTCATCACCTTGGCGTCGGTGGTCTCCCGCTCCGGGATGTCCACCGTGATCGGGATGACGCCCCTCTCGACCACCTCCTTGTCGCCCTTGAAGAACACGACCTCGACCTCCGCGAAGCCGTCGTAGCGCGCCATCGGCGTGTTGAACTTCGCGTGCGAGACGACCTGCCCCGAGTCGCCGAGCGCCAGACCCTCCCGGCTGCGGTGCGAGCCGCCGACGACCGCCTGGAACGTGCCCTCGGCCGCTCCGAGGTCCGCCTTCACACCGCCCTGCACCTGACCGCCCCAGAGCGACCAGTCGAGCCTCGTCCTCGTCGAGCTGGTGGAGGTCGCGTTGGACGGGCTGAGTTCGACCTTGCCGTCGGTGCGGTCGTACTCCAGCTGCAGGACCTTCAGGTTGACCTTCACGCCGCCGTCCGACACCAGCGGCCGGCGCCCGGGCGAGGGCGTGCCGATCTCCTCCCCGCGGGTGGCCGATCCGAAGTGGCTGGCGAGCTTGGCGTGGTCGGCGGTGTTGCGGGCGAGGTCCTCCATCCGGTCCCAGGTGCGGGAGCCGAAGAACTCGCGACCGCGCAGCCGCAGGATGTCCTGCACGCCGCCGGCGTCGCCGAGCCAGCGCATGACGTCGATATCGCGCAGGCCCTCGCCCCAGACCCGGGCCGGCGGCGCCTTGACCGTGGTCTCGACCGGCGGCTCGGTGGGCGCCGGTGAAGGGGCGAGCGCGGTGCGGTGCTCGGGCGCCTCGAACGCGGTGGGCTTGGGCCCCTTGGACGGGCGCCCCTCCCCCGCCTCGACCGCCGCCTCGAAGCCGACCTTCGCGGTGTCGACGCCGTGGATCGTCGTGCCGAGCTTCCTCACCCCGCGCCAGGCCTGCCCCGCGGCCGACTTGAGGTGGTCGAAGGCCGTCCCGGGCACGTGGTCCCCGCCGGGCGGCACGAGCCGGTCCGGGTCGCCGAGGGACAGCAACGGGCGGCGCTCCATGCGGAAGTACAGCGTCGCCTCGCCGGTGTAGGTGCTGCCGGCGAGCTTGGTCTTGGTCGCGGCGCCCGCGGTGCTGCGCTGCGCCTGGACGTCGAGCTGGTCGTGCCCCCAGGAGTGGGTGACCGAGCCGCCCGCCGTGACGGCCGGGCCGATCGGCAGCGGGTTGCTCGTTCCCTGGACGGAGACGGTGACGGTGTTGCCGGTGCCGGCGCCGTAGCTGGTGACGCCGTCCGAGCTGGCGACGGTCTTCTGCACCTGGGTGCCGGTGGTGAACTCGGTCTGCGCCGTCTCGCCGGTGTGCTCCAGCCGGGAGACGGCGGCGGTGATCCGCACCGTGCTGCGGCCGTGCTTCACCACGATCTCGTGGCCGGCCATCATCGACTTGAGCTGCGGCTGGAGCTTGGTGACGTCGAGTTCGGCGAGGATCTTCTCCTTCATCCCGGGCCAGTCGGAGCCGAGCACCCCGGCGCCGCGCCGGTCGATGCCGGCCACGGCGGACTCGCCGACCGACCACGGCTTCGCCCCCTCCTCGCCGCTGCTCGGGCGCAGCGGGTGGACGTCGGTGACGACGTCGGAGGAGCCGACGCGGTGGGTCTTCTCGATGCGGGCGGGCGGGTCGAGCGGCTTCTTCGGCAGCGCGGGCTCGGTGGCGCCGCGCAGGGGGGTGTCGCGCAGCGGGACGGCGACGGTGGTGTGGACGGGCACCGTGAGGTCCGGCGCGGTGACCTTCTGACCGAGCTTCCTCGACACGATGTGGACGGTGAACTCGGCGGTGCCGCTGAACAGTCCGGCCGGCTCGACGGTCTTGCCCTTGCTGACGGTGGCACCCGTGGTGTCCACGGCGGAGCCGTGCACGAAGTCGTTGCGGCGGGCGAGGTTGAGGCCGAGGTCGACGTAGGGCAGCTTGAAGCGGAACGGGGCCGAGAAGACGTCGCGGACGCGCCGGTCCTTGCTGACGCCGGTCGTCACCCGGGTCTGGGTGCCCAGCTCGAACTCGAACTTCTCGACCGTGTCGGTGTGCCGGAAGTCCTTGCCGAGCCCGGCCCTGACGGTGACGGTGGTGTCCCAGCCGTGGATGGAGACGTGCTCGGTGAGCTGCCCGCCGCGGGACAGCTTGGACAGCTGCGGCTTGAGGGCGATCGGGTCGAACCGGCCCTTGATCTTCGTCAGGACGTCGTCCGGCACGGAGCCGAACTCGCGCTTCAGGGCACGCTCGATGCCGTCCAGGACGGCGGTGTCGCCGTTGCCGAAGCTGTGCACGACGTCGGAGGCGCTCAGCGCGCCGCGGTCGGTGATCCGGCGCGGCGGGTCGTGCGGCTCGGCGGGGCCCTCGTGGACGACCGGGGAGCCGGCGCCGGGGCCGGTGAAGTGCGCGTGCCCGTCCGGTCCGACGGTGTGCCGGCCGGTCTCCTTGGCGTCGAGGCTGACCTCGGCCCGGATCGGGACGGTGACCGTGTGCTCCTCGCCGTCCACGGTCAGCTTGACCTCGACGCCGATCCCGGCGTCGTAGACCTCCTGCGGGCGGGCGTACTTGCCGTTCGCGTAGACCTTGTGCGAGGTGCCGTCGCGCCAGCCGTCGCGGTCGCGGACCTGGCGGGAGTACCCGCCACTGACGTCCATGGACGTCTTGCCGGGCAGCGCTGCGGTGCCGCCGGCCGAGCCCTGCCCGGACTTGGTGTCCGAGATCAGCTTGCGGCCGGACGTGAAGGAGGTGGTCTCGTCGACCGGGTTGAGCTCGGCCTTGGCGTTGGGCCGCTTGTAGTCCAGCTCGGTGACGTGGGCGACGGCGGAGACCTTGACGCCGTGCCTGAGCAGCGCGGCGGCCGTCTGCTCGGGGAGCTCCAGCCGGGTGCCCCGGGTCATCGCGGTCAGGTGGGAGGCGACCATCGGGTGGCTGAAGAGCTGCCGGACGTCGTGCCTGACGTCCTTCCAGGCGCTGCCGAGCACCTCCCGGCCGAGCTGCTCGACCTCGCGGTGCAGCGGCTCGACGGTGGGCAGGTCGCGCACGGTGACGGTGTCGCCGAAGCCGCCGCCGGTGCCGTCGGGGCGCCGCCAGACGTCGTCGGGCGGGCTGGGGACGGTGCTGCCGGGCTCGAAGGTCTTCGGCCGGTGGGGCTGCGGGGCCTCGGTGGCGATGAAGAGGGTGGGGTCGCCGGTGCCGGTGTCCTCGACCTTGCGGGCCTCGGCCTCCTCGATCAGGGAGCGGAAGTCGACGGAGGTCGTCGCGGTGCCGCCGGCCTTCCCGAGCGGGGAGTCCTTCTCGAACGTCAGGGTGAGTTCGGCGCGGCCGTCGTAGACCACGCCGGGGCCCTTGGTCTTGGTGGTGAGCAGGACCTCCTGGCTGCTGCCGGAGATCCGCACCCGGTCCTTGATGAGCTGGAGGCCGCCGCCGCCCGTGCCGCTCGACTTGTCGACCGCGCTGCCGGAGACCACGCCGGGCAGCGGGAGCTGCAGGCCGTTGCCGGCGCCCTCCTGCTCGGTGCGCACGCGCTGGACGCCGGTGCCGACGTTGAACTCGGTCTGCGGCGTGTTCCCCTGCTGCCACATGGCCTTGACGGAGGCGGTGATCTCCACCGAGCCGGTCACGAGACCGGTCTTGTCGACCACCTCGATGCGGGTGGGCTCGCCGGACATCATGCTCTTGAGGTCCTGCTGGAGCCGGGTCGTGTCGAGCTCGGCGGTCAGCTTCTCGCGCAGCGCGGGCCACAGCCCGCCGAGCACCTCCTCGGCGGTCTTCTCGACGCCGTCGAGGACCTCCTGCATCGGATGGTCGGAATCCGGCCGGCCGTGCCGGTGGGTGGAGACGTCGAGCACGATGTCGGAGCCGCCCAGGCGCCGCCCCTCCACCACGCGCGGGGGCGGGGCGAAGAGCTTGTCCTTGGCCGGCGGCACGGGCGCGCCGTGGGCGTCCAGGGTGTCGCGGACCGGGATGCCGACGGTGGCACCGATGTCCAGCCGCCGCACGCGCTCGCCGGGCTCGGCGGGCACCGGCTCACCGTGGTGGGTGAGTTCGGTGAAGTCGACGGCCAGGTGGAGCTTCCCGGCGAACAGGGCGCCCGGCTCCACGGTCTTGCCGCGGGCGATCGACCGGCCGACCTCGATCGAGCTGCCGCCCTTCACCGAGTCGTGCTGGTAGCCGAAGGTCTCGGTGACGTCGGCCCTGCCGGCCTTGAACTTGCCCTGGAGGGAGGCGTTGAAGCGGTCCAGGGTGTCGTCCTGGAGACCGACGGAGGCGTGCCGGTCCGAGCCGTTCTCGAACTCGACGCTCTTCGCGGTCTCCTGGTGGACCAGACCGTCCACGTCCACCCGGACGGAGATCTTGCCCTTCCAGCCGTTGGTGTCGAACGGCGCCTCCCACACGTCGCCCCGGGAGAGGGCGGTCAGGCGGGGGCGCAGCGCGGCCGGGTCGAAGAAGTCCTTCGCGAGCGTACGGGCGGCAGGCAGGTCGTTCTTGAAGGCGGACTCGAAGAGCTTGACGATCTCCTCGTGGACGGCGGTGTCCCCGTGGTGCAGGCCGACGACGAGGTCGGAGGCCGAGAGCCTGCGGTGGTTGGTGATCCGGGCCGGGGGCAGGCGCAGCTCGTCGGGGCCGAGCGGCTTCGCCGGCGTGAACGCGGGGTCGTCGTAGGGGTGGTCGTGGCTGCCGCCGGACTCGGTGGAGAACACGGACATGGCGAGCACCGACGCCGGCGGGGAGGCCGGCGGCCCGGGGTTGTGGAGGGGGTCGTGGTCCGCCTCGGTGATGACGATGCTGGGGACGTCCGGGCGGTGCGGGGCGGTCTCGGCGGGCTTGGGGGTGGGGGTTTCCTTGGGAGCAGGGGTTTCCGCGGGTACGGGCTTCGGCTTGGACTCGGGCCCCGGCCGGTCGACGCCGCCGCTGACGGTGGGCACGCTGTGCGGGACGGGCGGCAGCACCGGGCCGTCGTGCTCGACCGGCCGCTTGGACGCGGGGCCGTCCACCGGCGGCGCCGGTACGGGCGGGCGGCTGCCGTCGTAGTGGTTGGTGCCGTTGTAGTACACCGTCACCTGGTGGCCGTCCTGCGGCCCGTACCGCAGGTACTCGGTGTGGCCGCCGAGGCCGTCCGGGCCGAGGATGCGCAGGCGCAGGCCGAGGGCGTCGGCCAGCAGCGGCGGGAAGGCCTCGCCGTAGCCGCGCCACCAGGAGCCCTCCCAGTTCTCGACGGCGTCCTTCAGTCCCGCGAACTCCTCGGGCGACAGCGGCGCGTCGGAGATGGTCCGGTGCCAGACCTGGAGGTCGGCGAGGCCGGCGTCGGAGAGGTCGTGCAGGCCGATCTGCTCCGGGCGGCCGAGCAGGTACTCGAACTGCTCCCGGGAGCCGACGGCGCCGTCGGCGAGGTTCCAGCCGACCTCCTCCTCGACCCGGTGGCGGTCGTCGCCCTGCGCCACCCGCTCGTCGACGTACTGACGGCGCAGGTCGTGCGGGTCGGCGGCCGGCTCCTGGCCGTGGTCGCGCAGGTACGTCTCGGCGGCCTTCTGCTCGTCCGGGTTCTTGAACTTCCACTTCACGGTCTGTTCGGCGTGCGCCGTCGCCGCCGCCACGTCGCCGCCCGGGCCCGCGAGTTCCTTCGCGAGCGCGGTCACGTAGCGGTCGCGCAGCAGCGACGCCGGAACGACCTCGTGGGTGCCGACGTCCGCGACGCCGAGGTCCAGCAGGACGTTCAGGAGCTCGGGGCGGCTCCGCCCGGCCAGTTCCTCGCCCAGGTCCTTGGTGGCGGTCTTGCGGTAGCCGCGGACGACCTCGGGCGGCAGCGTCCCGGGGCCCTGCTTGGCGAGGTGCTCCGAGACCGCTCGCTTCATCGCGTCCGGCGTCATCCGGAGCTCGGGGCCGCTGACGGCGACCGAGTTGAGGAGGCACAGGCCGTCGCCGGCCACCGGGACGCGCTCGCCGGGCGGCGCGAAGGCCGGTTCCGGGCGGGCGGGTTCGGTGCCGGTCTGCGAGGGACCGTCCGTGCCGGTGAAGGCGTCCGTGGGGGTCGGGTGGGCGAGGCGCTCGTCCACGTGGTCGGCGGCGCTGTTGAACGGGCCGTCGCCGCGCAGCGGCCGGCCGTCGGCGTCGTGCGCGATCGCCCAGACCCGGGTGACGTCCTTCGGCAGCGGGTGGTCGCCCGGGGAGTGCAGTCCCTGCTGGGCGTCGACCCACACCAGGCCGCCGCCGGGGACGTTGACGAGGTTCCAGGCGTGGCCCTGGCCGTCCGCGGTCCAGGCGAGGACGATCGCCGCCGAGCCGGGCCCGCCCGCGGCGACCCGCAGGGCCACCTCGTCGAGCCCGGCCGCGCCGAGGCCGACGTACTCGGCGGCCTGCCCGGTCCAGTGCTGGAGGTCGCCGGCCGCGCCGGGGTGGGGCTCGGACAGGCCGGGGGCGACCTGCGGTTCGCCGCGGAAGGTGGAGTGGAAGGCCATCGCGGCCGCCACGCAGTTGACGTCCCCGAGCAGGCTGCCGTCGCCGTCGCGGGGGTTGATCAGCTCGACGAACTCCTGCGGGTGGGCGAACTTCTTCGGACCGTCCGGCCCGGTCACGGCCTGCTCCAGGGCGTGCCGGGCCGCGGGGCCGGGCGTGGTGTGGCCGCCGTCGGAGAACTCGTGCAGGAAGGAGTCCAGCGCACGCGGGACGGGGGCCTCCTCCGGCCGCGGGCGCTTGGCCGGCGGCTCCGGCGGGACCGGGAGGTCGGTGCCGTCGTGGCCGCCCTCGTACTCGTCCCGGCCGCGACGGCGCGACGGCGGCTGCGGCGGGTCGGCGGGCCCGTGGTCCGGGCCGCCGCCGGTCGTGCGGGGCCGCCTCGGACGCTCGGGGGCCGCCTCGGGCGTGCCGGCGGCGACGGCGTGCTTGGTCTCGTCGGACCCGCCCACCGTCTTGCCCGGCCGGGCCGGGCCCACCGGCTCGTCGACGAGGGTCGTGCCGCTCCAACTGCTGTCCGTTCGGACGGGCTTGGGGCGCTCCGAGGACTTGGTGCCGCTCTCGGTCCGCACGGGGGCCGGGCGGTCGGCCTTCCCGCCGCCGGTACCGCCGGTGTCCTGCTTGCCCTTCCCCGTGCTGGTGGCGCCGCCGCCCGACGTGGTCGGCACGGGCTTGGGCGCCGGGTCGGCGAACAGCGTCTCGAAGTCCGCGTGTCCGAAGGCCTTGGCGAACAGTGCCGCGTACTCGACGTCCGGTGCCCCGCCCAGCCCCCGGGAGTAGGCGAGGACGTGGCCCGCGTTGACCACCTCGTCCGTCGGCCCGCGCCGGGGCACCGGGAAGGGCGCGGCGTGTCCGGCGAGGTTGCTCGCCAGGGAGAAGAGGGTCAGCGGGTGGTAGGCCGGGTAGTAGGCGCCCTTGCCGTCGTCGATCGCCTTGACCTGCAGGTGCTCGACGTAGGCGGCCCACTTGTGCCCGATCCCGGTCAGGTGGAGGGCGTGGTGCACGCCCTTGCCGACCAGGCCCATCGCCATGCCCGCGCCGAAGGTGTTGAAGCCGGTCGTGAACTGGTGCTTGTCGTCGAAGATCAGGTTGTAGAGGCCCTCGGAGAGGTTGCCCTGCGCCCCCTCCACCAGGTGCTCGCCGAGCATGGCGCCGAGCCGGTAGAGCCTGTTCCCCTCGCCGAGGTGGGCGGCCAGGTTCGGGAGGTGGTCGGCCAGCGCGGAGATGCCGTGCTCGCCGAGGTCCGACCCGCCGTGGTCCAGGAGGCTGCGCAGCACGGTGCTCAGCGAGTCGTTCGCGGCGCCGTGCTTGGTCCAGCCGGCGACGAACGCCTCGGCGTACTCATTGCCCAGGCTCCTGGCCGCGTCCTTGCCCAGCACGCCGCCGAGGTGCTTCTCGAAGCTGCCCGCGACGTTCTCGCCGAACTTCTCGGCGATCGAGCCGGCGCCCGCCTTGCCGAACCCCTCCTTGAGGAAGGGTTCGAGGTGCCACATCTCCTTGCCGATCGACTTCGCGAAGGCCTTCGCCTCCGCGTCGCCCAGCACCTTGCCGGCCGTCCCCGAGGCGGCCTCGCCGGCGCCCTTTCCGAGACCCTTGCCGACACCCTTGCCGACGCCGCTGCCGGCCCCCTCGCCGAGACCGTCGCCGGCGCCCTTGCCGAGCCCCTTCCCGATCCCCTTGCCCGCGCCCTCGCCCAGGCCCTCCCCGACGCCCTTGCCGATCGCCTTGGCTCCGGCCTTCTCCAGGTCGGCGAGCGCCGCGCTGCCCACGTGCTTGGTCGCCGTGTCCAGGAGGTGCTTGAGCGCCTCCTTGTCGCCGTTCTTGAGGACGGATTCGAGCTCCTTGGCGAGGAGCGACCCCCCGCTCTTGCCGACCAGGCTGCCGATCAGCTTGCCGAGGCCCATCCCGAACACGCTGACCGGACCGGAGATGAGGCCGCCGACGAAGCCGTTCAGCAGGCTCTGCTTGAAGGCGTCCACGTCGTAGGTGTGCCGGTCGCCGTCGGCCATCTGGATGCCCTGGATGATCGAGTCCATCAGCATGCCCTTCACGACGCCCGAGAAGGTGTGCATCAGGATCGTCTTGATCAGGTACTTCAGCAGCAGTTGCAGCGCCTCGCGCGTGAAGAAGTACTTGAGCGACAGCCCGGCGAAGTCCGCACCGAAGGTGAAGGGCGCCCAGAACGTCGCCAGCGCGATCTCGAACAGCAGGTCCGCCAGCTGGGCGATCGCCATCCACTTGGTGTACTCGACCTGGTTGGCGACGTCGCCCGCGCAGTCCGCGAGCGCCTTGGCGGTGTCGGCCGCCGCCGAGACGTAGTCGTCGCCGCCCCCGACGCCGATGAACTGGTTCATCGCCACGCTGAACTGCCGGGCGGCCTCGCCCTCGAACTCCTGCCGGGCCTTGACCGCCACCGTCGCGATCAGCCGGCGCAGATCGGGCAGGTCCTTCGCCAACTGCTCGTACGCGTCGCGGATCTCCCGCAGGTCGCCCTCGTTGGCCGCGGGCCAGGGCGAGCCCGAGACCACGCCGAAGAAGCCGGCGAGCTTCGGGCCGGGGTCGATCGACGAGTACGACAAGGGTGGTTCTCCTACAGGCTCTTGATGATGTCGTTCGCGGTGTCCTCCGCGTAGTCGAGCTTCGCGACCAGGTTGATCCCGCTGTCGCCGGCCTTCGCGACGACCTCGCCGATCTTCTGGACCAGGTCGTCCAGGTCCTTGGTGGCCTGGTCCACTTGCTGGTGGTACTGCTTGCCGATGTCGTCGTCGCCGCCGACCTTCTTGTTGGCGGAGTTGATGGTCCTGACCTCGTCCGAGATCTTGTCGATCAGCGTCTTCAGGTCCCCGAACTCCGCGAAGCGGCGCTTGAGGTCCTGGGTCTTGGCGAAGACGTCGTCGGGGCTACTCACGGAACTCCTCCTGCCGCCCGGCCCGGCGGCGCTCCGCCTCCGCGTCCTCGCCGTACCCGGGCCGCATCGCCCGCAGCGGTTCCAGCAGCCGGTCCAGGTCGCTGCCGCCGCTCATCGACATCCGCAGCATGTCGCCGACGCCCTCGAAGCCCTTGATCGCCTCGATCACCTGCTCGCCCATCTTCGCGCGGGCCTCGTTGAGCAGGTCGGTCAGCAGGCCGCCGAGCTGCGCGGGGGCCATCTCCTGGTAGCCGGTGGTGTGGAAGGTCAGCGCGAGGACCTGGCCCTGCGGGCCGACCGTCGCGGTGACCATCCGGTCCTTGGAGGTGACCGTCGCGGAGGACTTGGCGAGGTCGGCCTGGACGGCTTCGGCCTTGGCCGTCTGGACGCGCAGGGCCTCCATGGCCTCTTCGAGCTCCGCGCTCATCGAGCCGAACAGGCCGTCGGGGCCGAAGGGGTCGGCGGTGGCGGGCATGGTGGGTCCTTTCACGATCGTGTTCGGGACGGGCAGGTCAGCGGCCGATGACGCCGCTGACGGCGGTGCTCTCGGTGCCCCACACCTCTTCGTCCTCCGCCAGCCACGTCGTGCGCTGGCGGTCCTTGTCCTTCTGGTTGGGCGCGCCGGCACCGGCGCCCGCACCGGGCGGCATCATCGGCGGCATGCCGCCGGTGGTGGACATGCCCTTGCCGGTCAGCGCGGCCCGTTCGGCCTCGGCCGCCGCCTTGGCCGCCGCGGCCTTCTCCGCCTCGGCGGCGGCCTCCGCCGCCGTCCGGGCCTGGAGCGTGTTCGGATCGCCTCCGCCGGCCAGCGACTTGGCGCTCATGCCGCTGCGGCCGCCGGGCAGCAGGCCGGAGCCGGGGAAGGCTCCGCCGGCTCCGCTCGTGCCGCCGCCCGGGTCGCCGAAGGACAGCCCGAGGGGGTGGTAGGCGCTCGGGCCGAAGTCGCTGCCGGGGAGCAGCCCGTCGCCGCCGCCGAAACCTGTGTCGAAGGCGTGGCGCTGGTCGGCCATCAGCTGGGAGACCTCGGAGACCGGCTTGCCGTCCGGGCCGAGCAGGGTGCCGTCGGAGTCGATCCGGGAGCCGGGCTGGACGACGACCGGGTTGCCGTTGCCGTCGAGGACGGGCTTGCCGTCCGGGCCGATCACCCGGCCCTGGCCGTCGACGGTCGAGCCCGGCGGCACCTTCATGTGGTCGCCCGGGCCGGTGCCGACGGTCGCGCCGTCGGGCACCGTGATCGGCTTGCCGTCGGGGCCGAGGACGGGCCGGCCGTCCGGGCCGATCACCTGGTGGGTCGTCGGGTCGACGTGGCTGCCCGGCGGCACGGTGACCGGGTTGCCGTTGGCGTCGTAGATCTGCTTGCCGTTCTTGTCCAGCACGGGAACGCCGGAGCCGCCGTCGCCGAGCGAGGGCAGGCCGCCCGCGCCGCCGTGGTCCCCGAGCCCGCCGATCCCGCCGGGCCCGGTGGTGAGGCTGGGGCTGCCGCCGGGGCCCTTCAGGCCGTCCGGGCCGAGTCCGTTCGGGCCACCGCCGGTGAGGCTCTTGAGGTTGTCGTTCATCCCCTTGCTCATGTCACTCAGCGACTTGTTCACGTTGTTGTTCATGTCGCTGAGGTTCTTGTTGATGTCCGAGAGGGGGTCCGTCTTCGAGGGGTCGTCCGTCGGCGGCGGGTTGTAGGGCGTGTGCATCGACGGTGCCTTGACGCCCCCGGACAGGGCCTTGATCGCGGGGACGTACGCGCCGTCGAGGGTGGCGGCGGCCTCCTTGGCGGCCTTGTCCAGGAAGTCGGCGACGTTCTTGAGCCAGACCTCCTTGGCCCGCTGCTCGGCCTTCTTCCAGAAGTCGTCTCCGCTCGGATCGCCCCAGGCCGTCGTGACCTGGAAGGTCGGCGCGGTGTACTGCGCCGGGGCGTCGGGAGAGGTCGTGGCCATGATCCCGGGCGTGACGGTGACATTCGCCGTCGACATCCCCTCCATCAGCGCGTCGAAGAGCGGGTTGACCGGCCAGGCGTCGCGGCTGTTGCGGTAGTTGTCCTGGCCGTACCACATGCCGAGGACCGCTTTGCCGATCGCCTCGCGGGCCGTCTGGAGGTAGCTGTACACGTGCTGGTCGTGCAGTTCCTTGGCGAGGTCCTGCAGCTCCCCGCCGAACATGGTCAGCATGGTCTTGAACGCCCCGGCCGCGCTGCCCTGCCAGTCGGCGCCCGGCGCCGCGATGTCGCCCGCCCAGCCGTTGACCGTCGGTGCCCACGTCTGCAGGAGCTGCTCGGCGCCCTGGAGCGTCGAGACGGCGGTGTCGAAGCTCCAGACGCTCATGGTGTCGTTCTCGGCCGGCGAGTGGGCGAGCGGCATCAGGACGTTGTAGCCCTGGCGGACCCACTTCCCGAGGTCGGTCGAATCCCCCTGGAACAGCGGCCAGTTGAGGTTGCAGCCGATGACGTGGCTGTACTGCCCGCCCGCGCCGTCGCTGTAGTTGTACGACCACCAGCAGTCGTAGCCCTCGTTGCCGCCGGTCTGCTTGAAGTAGTCCAGGGTCTCGCACTTGTGGCTGGCGATCCACTGGACCTTGTCGTCGCCGGTGACGGCACTGCGCTGGGTGAAGGTGGTCTGGGCGGAGCTCGCGAAGACCGTCAGCATGTCTTCCCAGGTCTTGTCGGCCATGCGGGGTCACAGCTCCAGGGTGGTCGGGGGGCGGGGCGGGGGGGGGGGCGGGGGGGGGGGGTCCGGTCCGCCCCCCGGGGGGGGGGGGGGGCGGCCGCGGGGCGCGCCGGGGCGGGGGGAGGGGTTCGGTGCGGGAGGGGCCGGGTCAGACCTTGAGGCCGCCGCCACCGAGGATGTCCTGCACCAGGTACATCATCTGAGCGGCGGACAGGGCGTCGTCGGCGCCGTTCTTCAGGTCCCGCTCGGCCCTCGACAGGTCGTCGATCATCTTCTGGACCTGGTCCTCCAGCGACTTGAACTGGTTCTCCAGGGACTGGCAGTACTTGGTGAAGTTCGACTCGATCTGCTTGACGCTCGGCAGCACCGTCCCGCCGCCGGCGAGGAGGCTCGCGTAGTCGCCGGAGAACTGGCCGCCGCCGATCCCCAGGACGAACTGCTGGAGCGCCACCCGCGTGGGGTGGGTCCGCAGGTCCTGCAGCATCGTGGTCAGCTTGGTCTGCGCGAAGTCGAGCAGGTAGGAGTCGGTGACCTTGAAGGTGTTGCCGTCGTCCTCCCCGCCCGGCTTCTTCTTCGGGTCGTCGGCCGGCTTGTCGTCGGACACCGCGGCTCACCCGGTCCTAGTAGCCGAAGTTGGAGCCGGCGCGCTTGTCCGAGTCCCGGATCAGGCCGTGGACCTCGTCCAGGGCCGCGGCGGCCTTCGCGACGTCGTCCGTCATGGCCGTGTCCGCGGCCGACAGGACGTCGGAGTAGGCCTTGCCGCCGTCGGCGTAGTCGCCGTGCAGCTCGTGGCCGAGGCCCTGGGTGAGGAAGGTGCGGGTCTGCTCCATCATCTCGTGCATCATCTGGCTCTGCTGGCGCAGCATCGCGGCAGCCTCGTCGATCTGCTGGTGGTGGAGTTCGATCCGGTCGTCTGCCATCGTTCGTTCCCTTCGGTCAGCGGTGGTGGCGGCCGTCGTCCGGCCGGTGGGTGCGCCAGCGGTGTCCTCCGCCGGCCGGGGTCAGCTCAGGCCCTTGACGATGTCCTCGCCGGCGCCGAGGCCGGAGACGATGTGGACGGCCTCCTGGCCCGAGCCCTGGATCAGGCCGGAACCGCTGGTGAGCAGCTCGTGGAAGGCCTTGTACTGCTCGCGCACCTTGTCGTACTTGGCCTGCCAGTCCTGCATCTTCTCGACGAAGACGGTGCTCGCGGCGGCCTGGAAGTGTGCGTTGACCTCCTCGACGATCGCGGTGATCTGGCGCTGGGTCTCCTGCATGTGCTGGTCCTGCGCCTCGACGGTGGTCAGCACCTGCTGGACTACCGCCGGATCGTTGAGCATGTTGTTGCCGGCCATGCGTCGTCCCTTCTCGGGTGGGGCGCCGGTCGGTCGCCGGCGACTCGGGGTTGGGGCGGTCGTGCGCGGCCCGGCATGGTGAACGGGCGCGCAGGGTCTTCCGGTTCAGCTCCCGCAGGGGTTCGCGGGGGCCTGTGCTGCGGGAACGCCGCCCGCGGCGAGGGCGGCCGGGTCCAGGCCGGGCCCGGTGGGCAGCAGGCCGAGCAGGCGGGTCGGGACGGCCGCCGGGACGGCCTTGACGTAGCCGAGCTGCTTGGCCGCGGCGGGCGAGGGCAGCGGGTACTTCACGCCCGCGTCGGTGACCAGGTAGAGGGTCGCGCCGGCCCCGCCCGCGGTGACGGCCCTGGCGAGCGCGCCGCCGCCCGGGCGGACGGCGATCCGGTCGGCGCCGCCGCAGGCCTGGGCGACCCCCGGCTGGGCGACCGGGGGCTGTCCGGCGACGGCGGCGGCGTCCGCGAGGTCGATCGTCACGGCGCCCGCGCCGGCCGCGGGGTGCAGTTCGGCGCAGGGCGCCTGCCCCTCCCCGGCCTGAGCCAACTGCGGCGGACGGGCGGGCAGTTCGGCGCCCGACCAGGCGGCCGCGGTGGCGGCGGGCGCCTGGTGGGCCGCGAGGTCGGCCGGGCCGACCGGCCCGGGGGTGACGGGCGCGCCGCCGTAGGCGTCCTGCTGTGTGCGCGGGTCGCCCTGGACGAGCCGGAACAGCGTCTCCCCGAGCGGCACCAGTCCGTCCGCGGCGAGCAAGTAGTGCTCGCCGTCGGGGCCCGCGAAGAGCTGGCCGGTCCGGGTGGCGCGGCCCGCCAGCGCCGAGCCGGGCGCTCCCCGGCCGGGCAGGTCGGGCGCCTTGAGGTCGGGCCCGACCGGCAGGGCGTCGAGGAAGCCGGGCGGCACCGGGTACGGGGTCGCGGTGGCGTAGCCGAGCGCCCGCGGCCCGCCGTCGGCGGCGTCGATCCGCAACCGGTGGCCGCGCCACAGCAGTTGGGGCGCGCCGTCGGGCCCGGTCACCAGCACGGCCTGGTCGTCGCCGAGCGCCCGGCCGGCGTGGCGCAGGCCGATCGACAGCGACAGCTGCGCCGCGCCCTTGCCGCCCTGGGCCGCCGGGAGGGCGCAGGCCGACCAGTCCGCCGGGCCGAGGTCGCGGTCGGCCGGGAGCCCGTCCGGGGCGCCGACGATGCCGACGACGGCGCCGCGCGGGACGCCGTCCAGGGAGGCCGCGCTGACCTGCTCCAGCCGGAACCGGTCACCCGCGAGCAGCCGGGCGCTGGCCTGGTTGAGCACCGGGCGCAGCTGCCCGCCGGCGTACAGGTAGCGGACGCCGGTCTCCTTGACCACGACGAGGGTGCCCGGCTTCTGCCAGCTCGTCGCGCCACCGGGTTTGACGAGGCCGTACACCCCGACGCCGACGCCGACGAGCAGCCCGACGGCGAGCCCGATGACGGCGCCGCGGGTGGTCCTGGCGACGGGTGTGTCGGGCGCGTCCGGCTCGCCCCGGAACATCCCGGAGGAGACCCGGCTCATCACGAACAGGTGGGCCTGCACCTGGTCGCGTCTGGACTGCATGGGAGTTCCTTAGGAGGATCGGTGGGGCGGGCCGGTCAGCCGGCGACGGCCCGGAGCATGTGGTAGAAGCCGAGCGTCTGCAGCGCGAGCGGCAGCAGTGCGAACGCGGCGAGCGAGTGCAGCAGGTCGGCGGCGCGGCCCCAGTAGGGCAGCAGACGGCGGCCGGGGACGGTCCACGCGACGACCAGCAGGACCGCGGCGACGACCAGCAGCCCGGCGAGCAGCGCCAGCCGACCCTGCCAGGTGCTCTGGAAGCCGAGGCGTCCGGTCAGCAGCACCAGCCCGTACAGGCCGGGCAGCACGACGCCCAGGCGCTGCCACAGGCTCCCGATCTCGCGGGCGTGCAGCAGGAGCAGCACCGACAGATCGGCGGCGGTGGCGGCCGGTCCCCAGCCGTCGGCGCCCGTCAGGAGGGTGAGGCAGACGGTGCAGGCGAGGCCGATGCTCGCGAGGAACCCGGTCAGGTAGCCGTCGGCGACGTCGCCGCGGGCGAGGACGTCCTCGGCCGGGAACGGCTCGATGTCCTCCTGCAGCTCCTCGGCGTTGCGGGGCAGCGCGGGCAGCCGGAGCCCGGCGAGCTTGAAGGCGAGGCCGGGCACGAACCCGCCGAACAGCACGGCGGCACAGGCCAGGACGGCGGCCGAGTGCTCCGGCGGCACGTCGTGGACGGCCATCGCACCGGCGCCGAGGGCGGCCACCGAGACGAACAGCGCCGAGAGGAAGAGCGGGGCCGAGGCGCCGACGACGGCCAGCGCCAGCACGCACGCCCCCGCCCCGGCCGAGCCGCCGGCGAGCAGCCGGTCTGCGCCGCCGAGGCCCGGCACCAGCGTGGCCGCGGTGACGGCGTAGCCGATCCCGGCCGCGCCCAGGGCCGTCCCCGCCACGGCGTCGCCGACCGTGCGGGCGGCGCCGCCGGCCGAGAACAGCAGCAGCAC
This sequence comes from Kitasatospora sp. NPDC059747, assembly GCF_042732955.1. Classification (NCBI taxonomy): domain Bacteria; kingdom Bacillati; phylum Actinomycetota; class Actinomycetes; order Kitasatosporales; family Streptomycetaceae; genus Kitasatospora; species Kitasatospora sp. NPDC059747. Next base: position 22,874 of record NZ_JBHWGV010000131.1, read on the forward strand.
GGCGGCCGTCGCGGCCGCGACGCAGCGCATCCGGTCGGGGCCGGGCAGGAGCAGCAGCGCCACGCCGCCGGCCAGGGCGACCAGCGCGGCGGCCACCGCGAGGTGGTGGGTGAGCTCGGGGCGCCAGGAGTCGCGGCGCTCCAGCATGCCGCTGCGCACGCCGTCGACCAGGTCGTCGAAGTGGACCGGCGGCAGCTCGGCGGTGCGCGGGCGCAGGTACAGCTCCTCGCCGTCGCGCAGCCCGAGGGCGTCCAGGGTCCGTTCGTCGTCGAGGGGTTCGCCGCCGAGGCGCTGGAGCACCCAGCCGGAGTGCTCGGCGCCGGCCTCCTCGGCCTCGGCGCCGGCGTGCGCGAGCACGGCCGGCATGAGGTCGCCGAGGACCACGTCGGACGGCACGGCCAGCTCGAAGGCGGCCTCGGGCGCGCGGAACCTCAGTCTGCACAGGCCGGCCACGGCTCCACCACTCATGCCCCACCACTCTCCCTGGCCCAGCCCGATCCGCGGGTCTCCGCGGGTTTCCGACCGGCAATACGTGCGCCCCGGCGGCGGCGGTTCACCCGGGCGGGGAGAACCCCGGTGAACCGGAACGGGGTCGCGGTCCGTGCGACCGGTCGGAGACGTCGACGCACGTGTGAGGAGAGCCCCGTTGAGTCAGGTCGTGGTCGACCGTCCGCCCCGGCGTTCCGGGCCGGAGCTGCCGGAGGGGGACATCCAGCTGCAGGAGCCGCCCGGCCTGCCCGAGCCGCAGAGCGGGCTCGCCACGATGCTCACCATGGCGCCGATGGCGCTGAGTTCGCTCTCGATGGTGTTCATCTTCCTCAACCCGAACGCCGGCGGCGGCCCGCTGACGTACGTCGCGATGGGCATGATGGGCCTGTCCGCCGTCGGCATGCTGGTCACCCAGCTGATCCGCGGCGAGAGCGACCGCAAGCGGCAGCTGCGCGGCGAACGGCGCGACTACCTGCGCTACCTGTCGCAGATCCGCCGCCAGGTGCGCCGCCACACCGTCAAGCAGCAGCAGGCGCTGGCCTGGCGCCACCCCGAGCCCGCCGCGCTGGCCACCATGGTCCGCACCTCGCGGCTGTGGGAGCGCCGGGCGGGCCACCCGGACTTCGGCGACGTACGCATCGCCGTCGGCGCGCAGCGCCTGGCCGTGCGCCTCGCGCCGCTCGCCACCAAGCCCGTCGAGGACCTGGAACCGCTGTGCGCCCATGCGCTGCGGCGGTTCATCCACGCGTACGGCACGCTGCCCGAGCAGCCGATCGCCGTGCACGTCCGCGGTTACGCACACGTCCTGGTGCGAGGGCCGGAGGACGACGGCGAGGCGCCCGACGGCGATGAGGCGCCCCGCGCCCTCGCCCGGGCGATCGTCGCCCAGCTCGCGTTCTTCCACGCCCCGGACGAACTGCGCATCGGCCTGGTCGCCTCCCCCGAGCGCCGCGCCGACTGGGACTGGCTCAAGTGGCTGCCGCACGCCCTGCACCCCGGGGAGACCGACGGCGCCGGACCGGTCCGCCTCGTCGCCGGCTCGCTGGTCGAGCTGGAACAGCTGCTCGGCACCGAGTTCGCCGGCCGCGGCCCGTGGGAGCCGGACGCGCAGCCCGGCCGCGAGGAGCCGTACACCCTGATCGTCGTCGACGGCGTGCCGCTGCCCTCCGGCGGCCGGGGCGCCCTCGCCGGCTACCGCAACGCCACCGTCCTCGACGTGGCCGGCGCCCTGGAGTGGAAGCACGCCAAGCACCGGCTGCGACTGCGCACCACCGCGGCCGGCGTACTGGAGCTGGTCGGCACCGACCGCAACCGCAAGGACAGCGTCACCGCGCTCGGCCGCCCCGACGCCCTCGGCCCGGCCGCCGCCCGCCGCTACGCCGCCCAGCTGGCGCCCTACCGGCTCGGCGACGCCACCGACGGTGCCGAGCCGCTCGCCACCGACTTCGACCTCACCGCACTGCTGGGCATCAAGGACCTGCACCGGCACGACGTTCGCCAGGCCTGGTCCGAACGCCCCAAGGAGCAGCGGCTGCGCGTCCCGCTCGGCCTCGGCTCCGACGGCACCCCGGTGGACCTCGACATCAAGGAGTCCGCGCAGGGCGGCATGGGCCCGCACGGCCTCCTGATCGGCGCCACCGGCTCCGGCAAGTCCGAGCTGCTGCGCACCCTCGTGCTCGCCCTCGCCCTGACGCACTCCTCCGAGACGCTGAACTTCGTGCTCGTCGACTTCAAGGGCGGCGCGACCTTCCTCGGCCTCGACCGGCTGCCGCACACCTCGGCCGTCATCACCAACCTCGCCGACGAGGCCGCACTGGTGGACCGGATGCGCGACGCCCTGCACGGCGAGATGATGCGCCGCCAGGAGCTCCTGCGGTCGGCCGGCAACTACACCTCGCTGCTGGACTACGAGGCCGCACGCGCCTCCGGCGTCCAGCTGGACCCGCTGCCGACGCTGTTCGTCGTCGTCGACGAGTTCTCCGAACTCCTCGCCGCACACCGCGACTTCATGGAACTGTTCATCATGATCGGCCGGCTCGGCCGCTCCCTCGGCGTCCACCTCCTGCTCGCCTCGCAGCGCCTCGACGAGGGCCGGATGCACGCCCTGGAATCCCACCTGTCCTACCGGATCGGCCTGCGCACCTTCTCCGCGATGGAGAGCCGCGGCGTGCTCGGCGTCCCCGACGCCTACCACCTGCCCTCCCAGCCCGGCAACGGCATCCTGCGCAGCGACATCTCCACCCTGACCCGCTTCAAGGCCGCCTACGTCTCGGGCCCGTACCGTCGGCAGCGGCCGAGCCCGGCCCGGCAGGCGGCGGTGGCCGGCCAGGTCGTCCCGTACGGCACCGAGTACGTCGCGCCCCGCCACCAGCCGGTCGCCGCCGAGCCGGAGCCGGAGGAGGCCACCGAGACGCTGCTGGAGCTCGCCGCCGAACGCCTCACCGACGCCGGCCCGCCCGCCTACCGGGTCTGGCTGCCGCCGCTCGACGTCCCGCCCACCCTCGACGAACTCCTGCCCCCGCTCGCCCCGCACCCCGACCACGGCCTGACCGTCGACGGCGCGCCGCAGCGCGGCGGCCTCTGCGTGCCCATCGGCCTCGTCGACCGCCCCTTCCAACAGATGCGCGACCTCCTCACCGCCGACCTCTCCGCCGCCGGCGGCCACGTCGGCATCGCCGGCGGCCCGCAGAGCGGCAAG
>NZ_JBHWGV010000132.1:0-25838 GCF_042732955.1 Kitasatospora sp. NPDC059747
AGTCCCCGGCGACGAGCTTCATCGCATTGCGGTCCCAGTGGCCCTCGGCCGGCACCATGTACCCGGCCGTGAAGTCGCCCAGCAGCCCGTCCGTGCCGGTCAGCGACGTGTAGAAGCCGATCCGCCCGTCGGCGTGGTAGTACGTCATGATGACGTCGTCACGCCCGTCGCCGTTGGTGTCGCCCGCGAACAGCTGGATCGCGTTCCAGTCCCAGTTGCCGCTGGCCGGGGTGGACTTGGGGGAGGCCGCGAACTGGCCGATGTGCCCGGTGGCGTCGGCCAGGCCGGTGTAGTAGTCGATGGAGCCGTCGGGGCGGCGGTAGAGCATGGCCAGGTCGGTGCGGCCGTCGCCGTTGAAGTCCCCGGCGACGAGCTTCATCGCATTGCGGTCCCAGTGGCCCTCGGCCGGCACCATGTACCCGGCCGTGAAGTCGCCCAGCAGCCCGTCCGTGTCGGTCAGCGACGTGTAGAAGCCGATCCGCCCGTCGGCGTGGTAGTACGTCATGATGACGTCGTCACGCCCGTCGCCGTTGGTGTCGCCCGCGAACAGCTGGATCGCGTTCCAGTCCCAGTTGCCGCTCGCCGGAACCGACTTGGGGGAGGACTTGAACGCGCCGATGTGCCCGGTGGCGTCCGCCAGCGCGGTGTAGAAGTCGATCGAGCCGTCAGGGCGGCGGTAGAGCATGGCGAGGTCGGTGCGGCCGTCGCCGTTGAAGTCCCCGGCGACGAGCTTCATCGCGCCACGGTCCCAGTGGCCCTCGGCCGGCACCGTGTACCCGGCCGTGAAGTCGCCCAGCAGCCCGTTCGCGTCGCCCGGCGCGGTGTAGAAACCGATCCGCCCGTCCGCGTGGTAGTACGCCATGAGCGCGTCCGCACGCCCGTCGCCGTCCGTGTCACCGCGCACGCCGCGCTTGTGCACGACGCCGTTGACCCACCCGGCCACGTCGTCCACCCGGCTGGAGGACACCCCGGTACGGGTCTCGGCCACCCCCAGGCACCCGCCCTGCCACGAACGCGACGCCACCGCCACCAGCTCGGCCCTGCCGTTCGTCTCACGGACCGTGGGCGCACCCGTGTCGCCCTTGCACACCGCCGCCCCGTTCTGGCCACTGGTGGCGACGGCCGTCGCCTGCACGGCGTCCAGACCGAACACCCCCGAGTGGAGCCTGCCCGGCACCCACTCGTCCTTGGTGCGCCCGTACCCCGCCACACGCAGCTTCTCGCCCGCCACCGGCGCGCCCGTCGCCACGGCCAGCGGCGCGATGCCGTCCACCGGCGTGCTCAGCCGCGCCAGCACCAGGTCCCGGTCGGCCCGCGGCACCAGCTGCGTCACCTGCACCTCCCGCCCGGCCGACCCGGCCAGATCGGTGCGCCCGACGACGGCGGTGGTCTTCCACTTCGGCGCGCCGGCCGTCAGCGTCTGCGGCTGCGCCGGGTCGTCGGAGAAGCAACCGGCGGCCGTGACGATCCAGTTGCGGTCCACCAGCGCACCGGTGCAGGAGCGCAGGCCGTCACCGATCGAGAGTTTCGCGGTGTAGGCGTACGCCCCGTCCGCCGCCGCGTCCCCGACGACGGCCCCGGCCGGCGCGGCGGAGAAGGTGGTCAGCGCACCGGCTGCCGCGGCGACCGCGACGCAGAGTATGCCCGCGCGGCGCGAACGGGACGAAGTGCTGTGGGACATGGGAACGTTCCCCCCTGGGAAAGGCCGGGATCAGCCGGCGGTGGTGGTAGCGGCGATGACGGCGGCAGTGACGATGACGGCGGCAGTGGCGGCAGTGGCGGCGGTGGCAGCAGCGGCACTGCCGACGGCGGCTCCGGGCAGGACAGCGGCACCCCTCCGCGCAGGACTACTCGCCCCGTGCACCCATCCCCCCGTTTCTGCAGCTCCGCAGCGCATGCGGACCTTGCGGTGCAATGCGCCCGGGACGGCCCGCACCGTTCCCCCGGGACACCTGACCGAAGGTCATGGGGGAGTAAGGCAAAGCCAAAGAGTAGGAGATCACAGGACGTGCAGAAACGGCTGCGCCCGTTGGGGATCTTGGCCGGAAATCCTCGGCGATCTGCATGATCACGCAGGTTCCCGCGCTGGTCCGGGGGGTTGCCGGGATACTGCGGCCCGGCGCGTACCGGGGTGTTGGAGACCGTTGCGGAAACCTGAAGAGCCGGTTCGCGCCACGGCCGGGAATTCCGCGTCCCGTTCTCCGGACGGTTCGCATCGTGTGCCGTGCGTTCGCCGCGTACTCGGATCAGGCGTGGACGAAGGAGAGTCGGGGAGCTTTCCCGGACACTTCGGTGTGCGGGGTGCGCGGGGTGTGCGGTCCCGGGGAGGCGGTGCCGCGGTGGTGGCCGTCTTCCGGCCCTCCGGGCTCCGGTGCTCCGGGTTCCGGCGCTCCTGCGGGGCATTCGGCCCGTCCGGGGATTCCCGCAGGCCTCGTCCGGAGAGCGCCGAGGCCCTGCTGCCCCTGGTGTCACGGGGCGGCAGGGCCTCGGTGTGTGCGTGTACGGGCGGTGATCGCGGCGCCCGTGGGCTTTGGTCAGCTCGCGCCGGCGGGGGGCTTGCCGGTCTCGTGGGCCAGGGCCTTCTTGGAGACCGCGTCGAGCAGCGGGCTCAGACGGTCGGTCAGGTGCTGGTAGTCGGTGGCGTGGCCGTCGGACCACTGGCCGAGGCCGACGATCATCGCGCGGCCGGCGCCCGCGAAGGACTGCACCATCCCGCTGTCGGCCGGCAGGACGGGCAGGCCCGCGCCCGGGGGCGGGGCCTGGGCGCCGACCTGGTGGTCGGTGATGTCCGCGGCCAGCCGGGTGAGCACGTGGGCGGTGTCGGCGGGGTCGCTGAAGGTGAACACCGACAGGTTGTACTGGTTGCTCCGCTCGTCCTTGTACAGGGCGATCTGGTGGCTGAGGCAGCCGTGACCCTGCTTCACCAGCGCGATCAGGCGCGGGCCCACCGAGTCCGCGCTCGTGCACGTGGTCAGCGTCTTCGAGCCGACCCGGGTGTAGACGATGCCGCCGGCCGTCACCTGCGCCGGGTACGCGTCCTCCAGCGCGATCGGCGCCAGCGCGCCCGGCGAGGCCGAAGCGGCGGCGGAGGGGGCGGAGGCGGGCGCGCCGGGCGCGGGGGTGGAGGCGGCGGGCGCCGGGGCGGGCTTCGCGGCCGGGGCGCCGTCGTCGCCGGCGGGCTGGAGGACCCGCATCACCGCGAAGGCGACCGCCGCCGCGCCCGCCGCGTACGCCAGGTTGCGCGGCCAGACCCGGGGCAGCTCGCCGCCGCGGTCGTCACTGCTGTTGTTGCTGTTGCTGCTACTGCTGTTCACGGGCAAACGCTAGTGGCCGGTCGCGGGTGAACTGAAATTCGTGCAGGTCACGGCTTGATCACCGTTGTTCCGGCGGCCGTGGCCTCGCGTTCCAGCGGGCGCCGCACCGCCCACGGCAGGACGAACCACAGGCCCGCGAAGACCAGCGCCACCACCCCGGAGATCACCAGCGCCACCGGTGTGCCGAGGACGACGTCCAGCACCAGCAGCACCGCGCCGCTCAGCGCCGAGGCCAGCAGCACCAGGCCGAGCTGGGCGATGCGCACCGACACCCTGACGATCCGTTCCTTGCCCGGGTGGCGGAACAGCCCGCGGTGCAGCGCCACCGGCGTCGCGAACACCGCGGAGGCCAGCACCGCCAGCAGCAGCGTGGTGACGTACACGTCCTGCTGCAGGTCGCCGAGCTCGGCGAAGCGCGGGGTGAAGGCCACCCCGAGCAGGAACGCGAACACGATCTGCACCCCGGTCTGCAGCACCCGCAGCTCCTGCAGCAGCTCGATCAGCCGCCGGTCCGCCCGCGCCGCCGGGCTCTCCGTGAAGAAGGGCGGCGCGGGGGAGGGGGTGCCGGACGGGGGCTGCGGCGCAGGGGTGCTGGTCATGCGTCACATTGTGCGGGCCCGCCCGGGTCGGTGGCCGCCGTCCGGGCGGCCGGTGTCCGGGCCCGCCTCCAGGCGCTGCTGCCAGACGGTCAGCAGCCCCTCCAGCGCGCGCGCCTGCCCGGGGTCGAGCAGGGCGAGCAGCCGGTGCTCGTTGCGCATGTGCGCGGTGAACGCCTCGTCGATCAGCCGCACGCCCGCCCCGGTGAGCGCGACCACGCGCCCGCGCCGGTCGCCCTCGGCCTGGCGGCGGGTGACCAGCCCGGCCCGCTCCAGCCGGTCGATGCGCTTGGTCATCGCCCCGGTGGTCACCATCGTGTGAGCCGCCAGCTCCCCGGGCGCCCGCTCGTACGGAGCCCCGGCCCGGCGCAGCGCCGCCAGGACGTCGAACTCGCCCTCGCCCAGGCCGTAGCGCGCGTAGACCAGGTTCAGCTCGCCGGTCAGGCGCGCGGCCAGGCGGTGCAGGCGCCCGATCACGGCCTGCGGGGAGACGTCCAGGTCGGGACGCTCGCGGCGCCACTCGGCCTGGATCGCGGCCACGTGGTCCGGGCCGAGTGGGGCTTGCGGGTCCTGCCGGTCGGGGTCCTGCCGGTCGGGGGCCTGCGAGTCCTGCGGGGCGGGGTCCTGCGGGTTCTGCCGGTGGGGGTCCTGCGGGTCCTGCGGGGCGGGGTGCTTCGGCTCCATGGCACCCATCGTAGCGCGCATAGCTTCCCGGGAAGCTATATTGGCTTCCATGGAAGGTAATCTGCGGTGGGTGCTCCTGACCGCCCTCGCCCCCCTCGCCTGGGGCGCCAACTACTACGTCACCCGCGCCTGGCTGCCCCCCGACCAGCCCCTGTGGGGAGCCGCCCTGCGCGCCCTGCCCGCCGGCCTGCTCCTGCTCGCCCTCGCCCGCCGCCGCCCCCACGGCCCCTGGTGGTGGCGCTCGGCCCTGCTCGGCACCCTCAACACCGCCGTCTTCTTCGTCCTGCTCTACCTCGCCTCCCAGCAGCTGCCCACCAGCACCGCCGCCACCGTCATGGCCGCCTCCCCGCTCGCCATGCTGCTCACCGCCTGGGCCCTGGCCGGCCAGCGCCCCCGGCGCGCCCACCTGGCGGGCGCGTTCGTCGGGCTCGGCGGGGTCGCGCTGATGCTCCTGGGCTCCGGCGCCACGGTGACCGCCGGCGGGCTCGCGGCCTCCACGGCGGCCATGCTCGTCTCCTCCGTCGGCTACGTCCTGGCCGCGCGCTGGCGCGAGGGCGCCGACCCGCTGGCCGCCACCTCCTGGCAGCTGACCGCCGGCGGCCTGCTCCTGCTGCCGCTGGCCGCCGCCGCCGAAGGCCCGCCACCCGCCATGGACGCGCGCGTGCTGCTCGCCTTCGGCTACGTGACCGTGGTCGCGACCGCGCTCGCGTTCGCGCTCTGGTTCGCGGGCCTGCGCCACCTGCCGGCCGGCACCGTCGGCCTGCTCGGTCTGCTCAACCCGCTCGCCGGGGTGCTGCTGGGCACGGCGCTCGGCGGCGAGGACCTGGGCGCGCGGCAGGGGGCCGGACTGGTCCTGGTCCTGGCCGGCGTCCTCCTCGGCCGTCCCCGTAGCCCCGCCCGCAATCCCGTCCGCCCCGGCGCCCCGCAGCCGGACACTCCCAGGCCGGCCCGCACCGGCGGCTGACCACCCGTCACGGCGGCCCTCCGCCCGTCGGGCCGATCCGGGATGTCGGAGGGCATGGCTACGATCCCGGGCATGGGCTACACCACGGAATTCACCGGCCGGATCGCCGTCGAGCCGCCGCTCAACGAGCAGGAGGCCGCCTACCTGCGGAAGTTCGCCGGCACCCGGCGCATGGACCGTGCCAACGGCCCCTACTACGTCGACGGCACCGGCCACGCGGGACAGGGCCCCGACCCGGACGTCCGCGACTCCGGCAGGCCCCCGGCGGGCCAGCCCGGCCTGTGGTGCCAGTGGGAGCCCACGGACGACGGCGCCGCGATCGAATGGAACGGGCACGAGAAGTTCTACGAAGCGCCCGAGTGGATGGCCTACCTGATCGGCCACTTCCTCAAGCCCGGCGCCCACGCCCAGGGCGAGCCCGGGTTCGGGGACTTCACCTTCGACCACGTGCTCGACGGCGTGATCGACGCCCAGGGCGAGGAGTCCTGGGACACCTGGCAGCTGACGGTACGTGACAACGAGGTGTCCGCGTCCGGGCCCGTCGAGCCCGAGACGGTGTGGCTCTGCGGGGGCTGCACCGAGGTGATCGCCGACGAGGACACCACCTGCTGCCCGGGAACGGAACCGATCCCGGCCTGCGCCGGGTAGGCGCGGGGGAGCACCCAGGGGCGTCCGCACCGCCGAGCCCGACGTCCGGCCCCGCTACCTACCTGTTCGACGACTGCGGCGACGACGCCGACGACGCCTTTGACGACGGCCGCGCCCCCACGCCGCCGACCCGGCCACCGTCCTCAAGCACGACCGCCGCCCGTACGGGACGATCGAGCTGCCGGGTCGGGGCGCAACGCCTTCCGGGACGCGGGAGTTCTCGTGCGCCATGCGGTACCGGAGTCAGTGGTCCCGACCGGCCTCGTGCAGCAGCTCGCGAAAGCCCGCCTCGGTCCGCTCGCGGAAGCCGAAGAAGAACTTGTTGGCCAAGGGGACGGCCCACCTGCTGCCCCGGCCGGCCACGTTGAAGACCCGGTGCGTGACCCTGGTGCGCCCGGCCTCCTCGGTGACCTCGTACTCTCCGCGGTACCACCAGCCGCCCTGATAGGCGAACCGGCCCTGCTCCCGGTCGATTTCGGCCCGTGCCGGATCCAGCCCCACGACTCCGCTGAACGTGCGGGCAATGAGGTCCAACACGCGGTCGGCCGAAGCGTCCACGGTGTCGGTGAGCACGATCATCGGCTTCCTCGTCATGGCGCCAGTCTGCCAGGATCCGTCGGTATGGGGACGGATGCGGTGGTGGCCGGAGCGCGGGCCAGTCCGGCCGAACTGGCCTTTGTGGCAGGAAAGTTGGTCGGTGACCGGAGCGATCGGGCTGCGCGGCCCGGGAGTTGGTGTGGGAGCCGGCTCGGCGGGGGCCGGTGGCCCGCTGCCGGGCGGGTCACAGGTGGCGGTCGAGGGTGGGGTCGGTGCCGGGCGGGGGCAGGGTCAGGACGGCCTTGCCGCGGATGTCGCGGCGGGCCAGGGCGGTGAGGGCGTCGGGGGTGCGGGTCCAGTCGGCGGTGAGGCTCGTGTGGGGGGTGAGCCGGCCGTCGGCGACCAGGCGCACCAGGGTGGCGAGGTCGGCCGCCATGCCCGGACCGGCCTCTCCGGCGGCGCCGGCGGGGTCGCCGCTGATCAGGCCGACGAGGCGGGCGTTCCAGCCCTGGGCGTAGAAGTCGCCGATGGACAGCTGGGAGGGCCCGGCGACGTTCCCGTACAGGACGGCGGTGGCGCCGGGGGCGAGGAGGCGGACGGCGTCGGTGAGGCCGGGGCCGCCGATGCCGTCCAGGACCAGCTGGTAGGGGCCGTGGGCGGCGGCGTCCGCGAGGCCGGTGACGGTGTGGCGGGCGCCCAGGGCCCGGGCGGCCTCGGCCCGTTCGGGCCGGCTGACGTGGGCGGTGACGCGGGCGCCGGCGGCCGCCGCGAGCTGGACGGCGAACTGGCCGACGCCGCCGGTGGCGCCCGTGACCAGGACGTTCGCGCCCAGGAGCGGGCCGCCCTGGCGCAGGGCCCGCAGTGCGGTGACGCCCGCGATGGGCAGGGTCGCCGCCTGCGTGAAGGGGACGGTGTCCGCCAGGACGGCGGCGCTGTGGACGGGCACGGCCGCGCGCTCGGCCCAGCCGTGCTCGTCCAGGCGCGCCAGCACGCGGGTGCCGGCGGCGGGGCCGGTGCCGTCGGCGGCGGCGCGCAGCACGGTGCCGGCGACGTCCTGGCCGGGGCGCCAGCCGTCGGGGCGGCGGCGGATGAGGTTGAGCTCGTCGCGGTTGAGGGCGTAGGCGTGGACGGCCATGAGGAACTCGCCGTCGGCGGGCTCGGGTTCGGGCAGGGTGTCGCTCAGGCGCAGGCCGGCCGGGGCGGTGGGGTCGGTGATGAAGCCGCGCATCGTGATCAGTCCTTCAGGGGGAGGGGGGAGGGGGAGGGCAAAGGGGGGGCAGGAGGTCAGGCGGAGACGGGGGTCTTGGTGTCCGGGGCCGCGGCGGTGACGGGCGCGGAGACGGGCGCGGCGGCGGGTGCCTGGGGTCGGGGAAGCCGCGTGACCAGGGCGGTCGCCGCCGCGTACAGCAGCGCGGCGAGCCACAGGGCGTGTTCGGCGGCGTCCGCGTAGCCGGCCGGGGTGGGGTGGTGGCCCAGGGCGGAGAAGAAGACGGCGCCGAGGACGGCCACGCCGGTGGCGGTGGAGAACTGCTGGGTGGTCGTCAGGATCCCGGAGGCGGCGCCGGCCCGCTCGGGGCGCACGCCGCCCAGGACGGTGCCGGTCAGGGCGGGCATGGTCAGCCCGCTGCCCAGGCCCACCAGGGCCAGCGGCGCGGCTATCAGCGGGGCGCCGGCCGAGGCGCCGGCCAGGTGCAGTTCGAGGGCGAGCAGGGCGATGCCGGCGGTGCCCAGGGCGTTGCCGGCCAGCAGGGCGCGCGAGCCCAGGCGGGCGGCCAGGTGCCGGCCGAGCAGGGCGGCGGTCATGGTGCCGGCGCCCAGCGGCACGAACACCAGCCCGGCGTGGGCGGCGTCCAGGCCGAGCCCGCCCTGCAGGAGCAGGGTGGTGGTGAGCATCAGGCCGCCGAAGGAGGCCATGACGGCGACGTTGACGAGCAGTCCGACGCGCAGCGGGCGGGAGGCGAACAGGGCGAGGTCGAGCAGCGGCTCGCCGCCGCGCGCGGCCACACGGCGCATCCAGGCCAGGGCCGCGGCCAGCGCGGGCACGGCGGCCGCCAGCGACAGCACGCTCCACAGCGGCCAGCCCTCCTCGCGTCCGACCACCAGCGGCACCAGGGCGAGCGCGAGGGCGAGGGTCAGGGCGAGCGCGCCGACCGGGTCCAGGCCGGGGCGGGCGGCGGGGGCGCGCCGGGGCAGCAGACGGGCGGCCGCGGCGAGCGCGGCGACGCCGACGGGCCCGTTCACCAGGAAGATCACCCGCCAGCCCAGGCCGAACACGTCGGCCTGCAGCAGCGCTCCGCCCAGCACCTGCCCGGCTATGCCGCCCAGACTGATCGTCAGCCCGAACCAGGCCAGGGCGCGCGGGCGCTCCCCGGCCGGGAAGGCGGCCGTGATCAGGGCGAGGACCTGCGGGGCCATCGCCGCCGCCGCCAGGCCCTGCACGAGACGGGCGGCGATCAGCTCGGGGGCACTGGCGGCCAGCCCGCACAGCAGGGACGTGGCCGTGAAGCCCGCCATGCCGAGCAGGAACAGACGCCGGTGGCCGAACAGGTCGCCCAGCTTGCCGCCGGTGACCAGGCCCGCCGCGTAGGTGAACCCGTAGCCGCCGACGACCAGTTCGAGCGCGGCCGGACCCGCCCCCAGGTCGCGGGCCAGGGAGGGCGCGGCGACATTGACGACCATGTAGTCGAACGCGGCCATGAAGGTCGCCAGCAGGATCACCGGCAGGGTGCGCCAGCGGCGCGGATCGGGAAGAACGGTGTGCACGGACGGAGCCTTTCGTCGGCGCACCGCGTGGTGCGCGGCGGTGTCGATCACCGCTGGGAAGAGCCTCGCTCCGCACACCCGCCCCGCACATGGGGCGGATTGCCTAGACACCTCTTCAGATCCGGCGCCCGGGCGCCCCGAACCCTGCCGAACGGCACACAACCCAGGCCCCGGCCAGGGCGTCGGCCGCCTCAGCCAGGTCCTCAGCCAGGTCCTCAGCCAGGACCTCGGCCAGGTCCTCGGCCAGGACCTCGACCCGCCCGCCCCGCCCGGCCCGACCGTCCCGCCCGCCCCGAGCACCTCGGCGCACCCCCGCCCGCCCCGACGTAGGATGCCACCGGTGATCACGCCGTCCCGCCCCGCGCCCCTGCTGGCCCGCAGCGCCGAACTGCGCGCCCTCGCCGACGCCCACGCCCACGCGTGCGCCGCCGGCCCGCTGACGGTCCTCGTCGGCGGGGAAGCCGGGATCGGCAAGACCCGCCTCGTCGAGGAGTTCACCACCCACCTCGCCGCGCACACCGACACCCGCGCCTACCTCGGCGGCTGCCTGGCCCTGGGCGCCGACAGCCTCCCCTACGCCCCGTTCGCCGCCCTGCTGCGCGCCCTGGCACGCGAGTTCGGCACCCCGTGGACGGCCGGCGCCCTCGGCCCCGCCGGGCGCCGCGCCCTCGCCCCCTGGCTGCCCGAACTCGACGGCACCCCCCACCCGCACGCCCTCGACGACCCCCGGACACCGCCCGCACCCGACCCCCACGGACGCTCCCGCCTCTTCGACGCCGTCCGCACCCTCGTCGAGGCCGCCGCCGCACACCACCCCGTCGTCCTGGTCGTCGAGGACCTCCACTGGGCCGACACCTCCAGCCGCGACCTCCTGCTCTACCTCGCCCGCACCCTCACCCGCCCCGGCGTCCTCCTCCTGGCCACCCACCGCTCCACCGACCTGCCCGACGACCACCCCCTGCACCCCCTGCTCACCGCCCTCACCCGCCTGGGCCCCGTACGCCGCGTCGACCCCGCCCCGCTGCGCCGCGCCGACGTCGCCCGCTGGCTGGCCGACCACGGACTCGACCCCGCCCGCGCCGAGGAGATCCACCGCCGCAGCCAGGGCAACCCCCTGTTCGTCGAGGCCCTCGCCGACGCCGGCGGCCCCGCCACCCCCGTCCCCCTGCGCGACCTGCTGCTCACCGCCCTGCGCGAACTGCCCGATGCCGCACGGCAGGTGGTGCGCGCCGCCTCGGCCGCCTGCGCCGTCGAGGACACCGTCGGCCACCGCCTGCTCGCCGCCGTCCTGCCCGACCACGCGGACCTGGACCAGTGGCTGCGCCAGGCCGTCGAACGCCGCCTGCTGCAGCCCGACGGCGACGGCTACCGCTTCCGCCACGCCCTGCTGCGCGCCGCCGTCCACGAGGACCTGCTGCCCGGCGAACGCGCCCGCCTGCACGCCGCCTACGCCCGCGCGCTGGCCGCCGCCCCCGCCCTCGCCGCGCCCGACCGGTTCGACGCGGCCCTGGCCGCCCACTGGCACGCCGCCGGCGACCGCCCCCGCGCGCTGGCCGCCGCCGCCCGCGCCGCCGACCGGGCCCGGCGCGCCCACGCCTACGCCGAGCAACTCGCGCTGCTGGAACGGGTCCTGGACCTCTGGCCCGCCGACGGCCACCCCACCGACGGCCACCCCGGCACCGATGCCGGCACCGATGCCGGCACCGATGCCGACGCCCCGCCCGAGCGCGCCGACGTGGCGGCCGCCGCCGCCCGCGCCGCCCTGGACGCCGGCCAGGCCCTGCGCGGCATCGCCCACGCCACCACCGCCCTCGACCTCCTCGACACCACCCCCACGGGCCCCGCCGCACCGGCCGCCGCCGCCCGCCGCGCCCTGCTCCTGGAGACCCGCAGCCTGCTCAAGCACCGCGCCGGCCAGGACGGCCTGGACGACCTGCGCGAAGCCGTCCGCACCCTGCCCGACACCCCCGCCGCACCGGACACCCCCACCGACGCCCCCGCCGTCGCCGTCCGCGCCCGCCTGCTCGCCACCCTCGCCAGCCGCCTGTGGGTCCTGACCCACCACCACGAGGCCCTCGGCCACGCCGAAACCGCCCTCCACCTCGCCCGCCGGGCCGGCGACCCCGGCGTCCAGGCCCTCGCCCTGGCCACCCTCGCCGCCCACGCCTCCCACACCGGAAACCCCCACCAGGCCCGCGCCCACTGCGACACCGCCGCCCGCCTGGCCGCCGAAGCCGGCGACGACGACACCGCCGCCCTCGTCGCCGTCGTCGCCTGCGTCACCCACAAGGCCGACGGCCGCTACGAGGACGCCGCCACCGCCGCCCGCCACGGCCTGGACGCCGCCCGCCGGGCCGGACTGGCCGGCAGCCGCGGCGCCGTCCTGGCCGCCGTCCTCGCCGACGCCCTCACCCACCTCGGCCACCACGGCCAGGCCCGCACCGCCGCCGAGGACGCCCTCGCCCTCGACCCGCCGCCCCTGTACCGGGCCGTCCTGCTCACCTGCCTGGGCACCCTCGCCCTCACCGCCGACGACACCGGCGCCGCCACCGAGGCCGCCGCCCACGCCGAACGCCTCCTGACCCCCCACTACACCGGCCGCGAATTCCTCCTGCCCCTGCACGACCTCCAGCTGCGCACCGCCCTCGCCACCGGCGACCACACCCGCGCCGCCCACCTGCTGCGCACCGCCCTCGCCGACCCGCACCTGGCCGACCACCCCGCCCTCGCCTGGCCGCTGGCCCACACCGGCCTGCTCACCGCCCAGACCCTGCACCCCGACCCGGT
Source organism: Kitasatospora sp. NPDC059747 (assembly GCF_042732955.1). Taxonomy (NCBI): domain Bacteria; kingdom Bacillati; phylum Actinomycetota; class Actinomycetes; order Kitasatosporales; family Streptomycetaceae; genus Kitasatospora; species Kitasatospora sp. NPDC059747. The sequence goes on from NZ_JBHWGV010000132.1 coordinate 12,294, forward strand.
GGCCGCCGGCCTCACCACCGCCCTCACCGCCCTCGTCGAGCACCTGCCCGCCCCCGGCCCCCTCCAGCAGGCCCACCGCGCCTCCTGCCGCGCCCTCCTGAGCACCGAGGCCGCCGCCCAGCACGCCGCCGTCACCGCCTGGCGCGCCCTCGCCCACCCCCACCCCCTCGCCGAAGCCCTGCTGCGCGCCGCCGACGCCGCCCTGGCCACCGGCGAGCGCACCGCCGCCGAGGAGTTCCTGCGCGAGGCCGACGCCCTCGCCACCGCCCTGCCCGCCCCCGCCCTCACCCGCCACGCCGCCCGCCTGGCCGCCCGCCACCGCCTGACCACCACCGCCCCCGAAGGCGCCCAGGGCCTGGGCCTGACCCCGCGCGAGACCGACGTGCTGCGCCTGGTCGCCCAGGGCCACAGCAACCGCGCCATCGGCGAGGCTCTGTTCATCTCCGCCAAGACCGCCGGCGTCCACGTTTCCAACATCCTCGCCAAACTCGCCGTCACCTCCCGCACCGAGGCCGCCGCCCTAGCCCACCACCGCCGCCTCTTCGACTGACATCCGCCCCTCCCGGCGGCAGGCCCTTGGCACGCCGGGCGGCCTGGAGGAACCCTCCGGGAGGCGAGGGGATGCGAGAACCGCAGGTGCTCGCTCACGGCTGTTGGCGGCGGGGACGGGAGTGGCTGCCGCCGGTTCGCCTGGCGGCCTGGAGGAACCCTCCGGGGGGCGAGGGGATGCGAGAACCGCGGGTCCCCGCTCCCGGCCGTCGGCGGCGGGGACGGGAAGCGGCTGCCGCCGGTACGCCCGGCTCGCGGAGCCCTCCGGGGGAGGGCAGGCCCGGTGGCCGCCCGCGGTACCGGTCGTCCGGGAACGTACGGACGCCGGCCGGCAGATGTGCCCGCCCCGCCCCGCGCCGCGTGCACCTCCGCGACTGGACCGGGCCCCTCGTGCGCTGGTGGAATGACCCGCGCGCGAGGGGCGCGGGTGTCACGGATCACGGGGGAGTGCCGGTGCGCACGGGGATGGAACTGGCCGACCGCTACGAGCTGGCCGGCCTGATCGGCCGCGGCGGCATGGGCGAGGTGTGGCGCGCCACCGACCGGCGGCTGCGCCGCCCGGTGGCCGTCAAGATCCTGCCGCTGGCCGCCGGCGCGGACGCCACCGAGGTGGCCCGCTTCCGCCGCGAGGCCGAGATCGCCGCCCAGCTGGTCCACCCGGGCATCACCACCGTCTTCGACGTCGGCGAGCACCACGACGGCACCCAGCCCGTGCTGTTCCTCGTGATGGAGCTGATGCGGGGCCACGACCTGCAGCGCACCATCGCCGGCCACCCCGGCGGACTGCCCCTGGACCAGGCACTCGACCTCGCCGCGCAGGTGCTGGAGGCCCTGGCCGCCGCCCACGCGCACGGCATCGTCCACCGCGACATCAAACCCGCCAACCTGTTCCTGCTGGACGGCGGACGGGTCAAGATCTGCGACTTCGGGATCGCCCGCCTGGCCGGCGCCACCCAGCTCACCGCCACCGGCGCCATCGCCGGCACCCCGCTCTACATGGCCCCCGAACAGATCAACGGCGCCACCGGCCTCGACCACCGCACCGACCTGTACGCGTTCGGCTGCGTCCTCTACCAGCTGCTCACCGGCAGTCCCTGGGTCGACACCGCCACCGGCAACATCGGCTCGATCCTCTACCAGCACATCGACAAGACCCCGCCCGCCCCCGGCACCGTGCGCGCCGGCATCCCCGCGCACCTGGACGCCCTCGTCCTGGACCTGCTCGCCAAACACCCCGCCGACCGGCCCGAGGACGCCCACGCCGTCCTGGCCCGCCTGCGCCCGCCGGCCGAACAGCCCCCGGCCCCGACCGCCGTCGACACACCGCTCCCGCCCCGGGCCGCCGAGCCGCCCCGCAGGCCCGTCCTGCTGTCCCCGGTCACCTTCGACGACCCCCGCGTGATCCGCGCCCGCCGCCGGCGCATCGCGCTCATCGGCGCCTGTACGCTGCTGGCCGCCGGCCTGGTGATCGCCTTCGTCAACGCCCCCGGCTCCTCCCCGGACACCGGCGCCGCGTCCGCCGCGATGGGCACCCGCGAGCAGCCCGGAGGACTCCCCGTGCCCGGGCGCGGCCCGACGCTGACGCCCAGTGCGGGCGGCCCGGCCTACGTCCAGCTCTACCAGCCGGCCACGTTCACCATGCAGGGCGGGAGCTGCCCGTTCAACGGCGGATCGGGCTGGGGCGTCCAGCTCGACGACCCGGCCGGCCCGCCGCACGCCACCGCCCGGCGGGGCAACGTCACCTACCAGTGCGACGGCCAGGGCGCCGCGCCCGTCCTGCACATCGCCACCGACCTCGTCGCCCCCGTGGACGCGCCGAAGGACCTCGCCGGCTGCCTGACGGCGCTCCAGCAGCTGGACAGCCGGCAGAAGTACAAGAGCACCGCGCTGACCTACGACCAGCTCACCGCCGGTACCCGGTTCTGCCTCGACAGCAGCGACCAGTCCGGCCACAGCGTCATGTACCTCGAACTGCGCGTCAAGGACCCCGACCGCGACCTCACCTTCACCGCCACCGCCTGGAAGCAGTCCGCGCACTGACCCGCGCACTGACCCGAGCACCGACCCGCGCACGAGGCCGCGGGAAATCCCGTCGCGCCGAGCCGCCCGCCTTCCCTAGACTCGCCGGGCAGTCACGCCCGTGACGCGCCGAGACCAGCAGTGAGGGGAGGGGAGTGGCCATGGCCGCCCAGCGCACCGCCGCCACCCCCTCCACGGCTCCTGCCGCCTCTCCCGCGTCCCGGTACGAGGTGATCCTGGTGTCCCCGTCCTTCCGGTGCCCGCTGCGCGGCCGGCACCGGGGGACGAGTGCGACGAACGCCTGAACGAGGCCACCCGCAGACGGCCGAGGGCCGCACACGCCACCACAGGTGACGTCACGTCAGCACCCGTCGAATCGCGCGTCCACCCACCCACGGATCACCTCCGAAAGGCCGGGCCATGCGCACCGAGACCACCACCAGCACCGCCACCACCACGACCACCGCCACCGCCAGCACCGCGATCGCCGCCGTCCGCAACCTCGGCATCCTCGCCCACGTCGACGCCGGCAAGACCACCGTCACCGAACGGATCCTCTACCTCACCGGCACCACCCACAAGCGCGGCGAGGTCCACGACGGCACCACCGTCACCGACTTCGACCCCCAGGAACGCGACCGCGGCATCACCATCTTCGCCGCCGCCGTCTCCTGCGCCTGGGCCGGGCACCGGATCAACCTCATCGACACCCCCGGCCACGTCGACTTCGCCGACGAGGTCGAGCGCTCGCTGCGCGTCCTGGACGGCGCGGTCGCGGTGTTCGATGCGGTGGCCGGCGTCGAGCCGCAGAGCGAGTCGGTGTGGCGCCAGGCCGAGCGCCACGGCGTGCCCAGGATCGCCTTCGTCAACAAGCTGGACCGCGCCGGCGCCGACCTGGACACCGCCGTCGCCTCCATCCGCGAGCGCCTGCACCCGCACCCGCTGGCCGTGCAGCTGCCCGTCGGCGCCGAGGACGCGTTCACCGGCGTCGTCGACCTGATCACCTTGCGCGCCCTGACCTGGAGCGAGGAGGACGGCATGCGCGAGCACCCGGTGCCCGCGCACCTCGCCGACGAGGCCGCCGCCCGCCGGCGCGCCCTGGAGGAGGAGGTGGCCGCCCTGCACCCCGGCGCCCTGGAGGAGTTCTGCACCGACGGCGCCCTGGGCGCCGCCACCCTGACGGCCGCCCTGCGCGACCTGACCGCCGCCGGCGAGGCGGTGGTGGTGCTGTGCGGCTCCGCCTACCGCAACCGCGGCATCGAACCGCTCCTGGACGCCGTCTGCGCCTACCTGCCCTCCCCGCTGGACGTGCCCGCCGTGCGCGGCACCGCCGGCCCCGGCGACGACACCGTCCTGGAGCGCGCCGCCGACCCCGGGCAGCCGTTCACCGCCCTGGCGTTCAAGGTGAGCGCCGCCCCCACCGGGCGCCTGACCTACCTGCGCGTCTACGCCGGCCGACTGGAGAAGGGAGACCTCGTGCTGGACACCGCCACCGGCCGCCTGGAGCGCGTCGCGCGCATCCTGCGCGTCCAGGCCGACCGCCGCACCGAGACCGACCGGGCCCTGGCCGGGGACATCGTCGCCGTGATCGGCCCCAAGGCCGCCCGCGCCGGCGCCACCCTGTGCGCGCCCGGCGCCCCGATCCTGCTGGAGGCCCCGGTCAGCGCCGAGCCCGTCGTCACCGTCGCCGTCGAGGCCCGCCGCGCCGCCGACACCGACAAGCTCGCCACCGCGCTGGCCCGCCTCGCCGAGGAGGACCCGTCGCTGCGGGTGCGCACCGACCCCGAGACCGGGCAGCGCACGCTGGCCGGGCTGGGGGGGCGATGCACCTGGCGGTCGCGGCGGAGAAGATCCGCCGCGAGCACGGCATCGACACCGTCGTGGGCCGCCCGCGCGTGGCCCACCGCGAACGCCTGGCCGCGGGCGTCAGCGGCTTCGTCCACCGGCACGTCAAACAGGACGGCGGCGCCGGCCAGTTCGCGCACCTGGTGCTCGACGTCCAGCCCCTGGACAACACGCAAGAGGAGGAGTTCGTGTTCACGTCCACCGTCACCGGCGGACGGGTCCCGCGCGAGTACGTGCAGGCCGTCGAGGCCGGCTGCCGCGACGCCCTCGCCGAGGGCCCGCTCGGCGGCCACCCCGTCACCGGCGTGCGCGTCACCCTCACCGACGGCGCCACCCACCCCAAGGACTCCTCCGAGCTCGCCTTCCGCACCGCCGCCCGCAACGGCGTGCGCGAGGCCCTGCGCGCCGGGCGCCTCCAGCTGCTGGAGCCCGTCGTCCAGGTGACGGTCAGCGTGCCCGAGGAGGCGCTGGGCACCGTCCTCGGCGACCTCGCCGCCCGCCGCGCCCACGTCCAGGCCACCGACGTCACCCGCACCGGCGCCCAGGTGACGGCCGTGGTGCCGCTGGCCGAACTGTTCGGCTACGCGAGCCGCCTGCGCTCGCGCACCCAGGGCCGCGGCACCTTCACCACCCGCCCGGCCGGCTACGCCCCCGCACCCGCACCGGTGCCCACGGCGTGAGCCACCCGGTCCGCCCCCCGCCCGCACCGGGCCCGGGGGGCGGACCCCGTTACAGCGCCCCCGCCTCCAGCGCGGCCCACGCCGACGGGTACTGCGGGCGCCACCCCAGGTCCCGGCGCGCCGCCGCCGTCGAGCCCTGGCCCTCCCACGGGTCGAACTCCGCCGTCGCCGCAGCGCCGCCGCCCGGGTGCACGGCCCCGTTCAGGACGTGCAGGTCCCAGGCCGTCAGCGGCGCGTCGTCGCACACGTTGTAGGTGCGCCCGGCGATCCCCGGGGTCACCGCCGCGCGCCACAGCGCCTGCGACACGTCCGCGTGGTGCACCGTCGCCAGCCGCTGGTGCGCGGGCCAGGCGCCGGCCCAGTGCAGGGAGTCCGCCAGGTGCGGGTCGCCCTCGCCGTAGACGAACGCCAGGCGCGCCACCACCAGCGGCAGCCGCTCGCCCAGCTCCGCCAGCCCCGCCTCCGCCTCGGCCTTGGACACCGGGTAGATCCCCCACGCCGGGTCGGGGGCGAGGCGGTCCTCCTCCACGGCCGGGCGCCCCAGCCCCCGCCCGTACACCAGCGTCGTGCTCGCCTGGACGAACCGCTGCACCCCGGCCGCCGCCGCCTCGCGCCCAAGCGCCACGGCCGCGTCCCGGTTGACCGCCCACACCTCCTCCTCGGGCACCCCGCGGAAGGCCGCCGCCACGTTCACCACCACCGACGCGCCGTCCAGCGCCCGAGCCCGGTCGCCCGCCTCCCGCAGGTCCCCGCTGACCACGTCCACCCCCAGGGCGGCCAGGTCGCCGGCCCGGGCGGCGTCGCGCACCAGCACCCGCACCCGCCCGGCACCGGCCCACCGCACCAGCCGCGGCACCAGCCGCCGCCCGACCTTGCCCGTCGCACCCGTCACCAGAATCGTCGTCACAGTCTTCTCCGCTCACAGCCGTTCACCGCTGACAGGAACAAACCCTGCCCGCCCCCGGAGCGCCGCGGCAGAGACCTCTCCAACCACGGACCGCCGATCCGTCCCTTGAGGGATCAGTGATCCTCAAGGATTTGCCCATTACTGGGCAAAGGTCCTCGTCTGATCCGGCTCGGGGCCGGTGCGAGGTTGACGCTTCGTGGCCACCGGCGGGAGCGGGTCCCGGCTTACGGTCGGCTCCACGTCCGTTTTGCGTCTCCGGGCCACTCCCGGTGACGTGGTGCTTCACGAGGGAAGCGAGGTTGCGTGCGGCGTTCTCATCGCGGTCGATGACCAGGCCGCAGTGTTCGCAGCTGAAGGTCCGTACTCGCAGGGGCAGTTTGGGTTTCACTGCCCGGCAGTCGGAGCACGTCTTGGAGCTGGGGAACCAGCGGTCGGCGACTTCGAGCCGGCCGCCGTTCCATTCGGTCTTGTACGCGAGTTGGCGGCGGATCTCGCCGAATCCGGCGTCGGAGACGGCCCGGGCGAGTCTGCGGTTCTTGACCATCCCGGCGACGTTGAGGTCTTCGACCACGATCGTGCCGTACTCGAGGGCGAGTTCGGTGGTGAGTTTGTGGATGCCGTCGCGGCGCAGGTCGGCGACGCGGTGGTGGACTCTGTTGCGCTGGTCGTTGGCGCGCAGCCATCGCTTCGAGGGTTGCCGGCCGGTGCGGCGGTCGGGGCCGGTGCGGCGGGAGACGGTGCGCGACAGGCGCCGGAGCTTCCGGCGGGCGTGGTCGTAGTGTTTCGGGTTCTCGGCCGGGGGCCGGCCGTCGGAGAACACCGCGAGGGTCTTCACACCGAGGTCGACGCCGATCACCGCGTCCGGCCGCGCCGGTGCCGCGTCGGGTCGGTCGACCTCGACCGAGAACGCGACGTGCCAGCGCCCGGCGTCCAGGCGCACGGTCGCGGACTTGATCCTCGCGGTGCCGTTCTCGATCCTGCGGGCCAGTTTACGGGTGGACTCGTGGGTCCTGATCCGGCCGAGCACGGGCAGCACGACGTGCGTGCGCCCGTCCAGGCGGATGGCACCGGTAGTGAACCGGCAGGACTTGACAGCCCTGTTCTTCGACTTGAAGCGCGGGAAGCCCATCGGGCGCCCCTTGCGTCTGCCGTTCCTGGAGCCGGACCAGTTCCTCAGCCCCGTGGCGAGCTGGTCCAGGCCGGTGGCGTAGGCCTCCTTGGAACACTCCGGCCACCACGGCGCGACGTCGTTCTTGGCCTGGTTCCACGCCTTGCGCAGGGAGTACATCGACCAGCCGAACGAAGGCGTCAGGTCCTCGACGCCGTAGGACCTCTCCGCCTCCCGCTGGGACAGGTTCGCCTTGACCCGCGCGAGCCCCCAGTTGTAGGCCACCCGCGCCGCCCCGGCATGCCGCAGCAACGCACTGGCCTGACGCTGTGTCGGGTCGAGCGCAAACCGGTACGCCTGCGTCACGATCACCAGCCGACCGTACCGCCCACCACCGACAACCGGACGAAACGCCCGAATTATTGAGGAACGCTGATGAAATTGACAACAGTTGGCTGCCCCGCCCCGCCGGGCCATCCTTGGACGCATGATCGACCGACCGGCCCTCGCCGACTTCCTCACCCGCTCCCGCGCCCGCCTCACCCCCGCCGACTGCGGCCTGGCGCCCACCGCCCGCCGCCGCACCCCCGGGCTGCGCCGCGAGGAGGTCGCCCACCTCGCCGGCCTGTCCGTCGACTACTACGCCCGCCTCGAACAGGCCCGCGGCCCCCAGCCCTCGCCCCAGCTCCTGGCGGCCCTGGCCCGCGCCCTGCGCCTGAGCGAGGACGAGCACGACCACCTCTTCCACCTCTCGGGCCACGAACCGCCGCGCCGTCACAGCCCGCTCACCCACGTGCGCCCCGGCCTGCTGCTCATCCTCGACCGCCTCCACGACACCCCCGCCCAGGTGCTGTCCGACCTCGGTGACGTCCTCGTGCAGAACGCGATGGCCGCCGCCCTCCTCGGCGACGTCGCCGCGCACCCGCCCGGGCGGCGCAACCTCGTGCTGCGCTGGTTCGCCGAACCCGCCTCGCGCGAGCTGTTCGCGCCCGAGGAGCACGAGGACCTGGCCCGCGGTCACGTCGCCCACCTGCGCGCCGCCCACGCCGCCCGCCCCGGGGATCCGCGCGTGACCGAGCTGCTCGCCCAACTGCACGCCACCGGACCGGAGTTCGCCTCCTACTGGGAGCGCCACGAGGTCGCCGTGCGGCGCAGCAGCCGCAAGACGGTGCTGCACCCGCAGGTGGGGCGCCTGGAGCTGGAGTGCGAGGTGCTGGTCGCCGGGGGCACGGACCAGGTGCTGGTGGTCAACAGCGCCGCGCCGGGCAGTGACAGCGCCGGGCGCCTGGAGCTGCTGCGCGTGGTGGGCGGCGCCGGACTCGCGGCCCGTGCGTGAGCCCCGCCCGCGCGTGAGCCCCGTTCGGTGACGGTCCGCGGCCGCCCGCCCCCGTAGGCTGGTGCGGCCCGTCACCGAGCGGGCGGGCACACGCGTACGACGACGAGACAGAAGCGGGCACAGGCATGCAGTTCGACGACCAGGGCGACCTCGACACCTCACAGGTCGACGACCGGCGCGGCATCCCGGGCGGGAAGGTCGCCATCGGCGGCGGGGCGGTGGGCCTGATCGCCGTGCTGTTCGCGGTCCTGCTGGGCGTGGACCCCCAGCTGCTGGGCCTGTCCTCCGGCGGCGGCTCCACCTCCTCCGCCGGCACCCGCACCGCCGGCGAGGTGGGGCAGGCCTGCAAGACCGGCGCCGACGCCAACAAGCGCCAGGACTGCCGCATCGTCGCCGTCACCAACAGCCTCCAGGACTTCTGGCGCACCGAGCTGCCCAGGCGCGGCACCGCCTACAAGAGCGCCGAGACGGTGCTGTTCACCGGCCGCGTCAACACCGCCTGCGGCCCCGCGACCTCCGCCGTCGGCCCGTTCTACTGCCCCGGCGACCAGAAGGCCTACTTCGACCTGGGCTTCTTCGACGAGCTGTCCAGCCGCTTCGGCGCCAAGGGCGGCCCCTTCGCCGAGTCCTACGTCGTCGCCCACGAGTACGGCCACCACATCCAGACCCTGACCGGCGCCATGCAGAAGGTCGGCGGCGACCGCCAGGGCGCCACCAGCGCCTCGGTGCGCCTGGAGCTGCAGGCCGACTGCTACGCCGGGGTGTGGGCGCACTACGCGACCACCACCAAGCAGCCCTCCACCGGCCGCCCGCTGATCACCTCGATCACCGACCAGGACATCGCCCAGGGCCTGGACGCCGCCGCGGCCGTCGGCGACGACCGCATCCAGAAGCAGGCCACCGGCAAGGTCAACCCGGAGAGCTGGACCCACGGCTCCTCCGACCAGCGCAAGACCTGGTTCACCACCGGCTACCGCGGCGGCGACATGACCCAGTGCGACACCTTCTCCGCCACCAAACTCTGAGCCCCCCGGCGCGGCGGCGGACCCCCTGTCACCTGTCAGGGACCGCCGCCGCCCGCTTCTTCCTACGCTGACGGCACTGGCCAGACCAGCGCACACCAGCAAGGGAGAACCACCTGATGCGCAGGATCACCCACGCCGCCGCCGCACTCGCCCTGACGACCGCCGCCCTGACGACCCTGACCGCCGGCAGCGCCGGCGCCGCCGACGGCTCCTGGGCCGGCTGCCCGTCCGGCGCCGTCTGCATCTACCCGCAGAACCAGAACCCCGCCTCCGCCCCCAGCGACGTGTTCTGGAGCTACGGCGCCCACAACCTCAGCGGCCAGTACGGCAACCACTGGGTCCTCAACAACCAGACCGGCGGCGCCCACGCCCACCTGTGCCGCGGCGCGGGCGGCGCCGACTGCGTCTACGACATCGCCGCCCGCAACGGCGTCTGGTACGACCTGGGTCCGATCAACTCGATCACCCTCGACCGCCCCTGACGCCACGTCAAGAAGCAGGGATGCCCGCTGTCACGGGGGGACGGCGGGCATCCCCTTGCGCGTTCACGGCCCGCATCCGCCGCCCCTGACCAGGAACGACCTGACCGTAACCTGACACTTCGTCAGATGGATCAGCTCCCGGACCCCGCCGCCGCGCCCGACGCCCTGACCTGGCCCTTGGAGAATCCTCCAGGTTTCGATCCCGCGCAAGCGTTCACGAAGATAACGAATGATGGCCGATTCCCCGGAGCATGGATTTACTTATTGACGCCATACGCGTGGGCAGGTTTAACTCCCCCCACTCCGCCGCTGCGCCGCGGCGACGTCCACGAGAGGCACCCCACCCATGAACGCAATGACGCGTCGCGCCCTCATCGCCACCACCGCCGTCGCGATGGCCCTGTCCATGGCCGCGTGCGGCAAGGCCGGCGGCGACAAGAAGGACTCGGCCGCCTCCGGCGACAGCACCTCCATCGGCCTGCTGCTGCCCGAGAACGCCTCCTCCACGCGCTACGAGTCCTTCGACCGCCCCTTCATCGAGGCCAAGGTCAAGTCCCTGTGCGCGGACTGCAAGGTGCTCTACAACAACGCCGAAGGCAGCGCCGCCAAGCAGAAGCAGCAGTTCGACACCCTGATAGCCCAGGGCGTGAAGGTGATCGTCCTGGACGCCTACGACGCCAAGTCCACCCAGGGCTGGGTGCAGGAGGCCGCCGCCAAGGGCGTCAAGGTCGTCGCCTACGACCGCCTGGCCACCGGCCCGGTCGCCGCCTACGTCTCCTTCGACAACGAGAAGGTCGGCGAACTCCAGGGCCAGGCCCTGCTGGACGCGGTCGGCCCGCAGGCCTCCGACGCGAACATCGTCATGATCAACGGCGACGAGGCCGACCCCAACGCCGCCCAGTTCAAGGCCGGCGCCCACAAGGTCCTCGACGGCAAGGTCAAGAAGGTCGTCTACGAGCAGTCCGGCGAGTGGAAGCCCACCGTCGCCTCCCAGAAGATCGGCGCCGCCGTCACCCAGCTCGGCAAGACCGGCTTCCAGGCCGTCTACTCCGCCAACGACGGCATGGCCGGCGCCATCATCACCCAGCTCCAGAGCTCCGGCATCAAGGTCCCCGTCGGCGGCCAGGACGCCGGCCTCGACGCCATCCAGCGCATCGTCACCGGCGACCAGGCCTACACCATCTACAAGGCCTACCGCCCCCTCGCCGACTCCGCCGCCGAACTGGCCGTCGACCTCCTCAAGGGCAAGGACGTCAAGTCCCTCGCCACCGCCGGCGTCGACAGCGACACCGACAAGGCCATCCCCGCCAAGCTCCTGGACGCCAAGGTCGTCACCAAGGCCAACATCAAGGACACCGTCGTCGCCGACGGCCTCTACAAGGTCGCCGACATCTGCACCGCCGACTACGCCGCCGCCTGCGCCGCCGCCGGCCTCCAGTAACACCGGCGCCCGGTCCCACGCTCCAAGCACCCCACCACACGAGAAGGTTCACGTGACAGGCGCACCCGTCCTCCAACTGCGCGCGGTCTCCAAGCGCTTCGGCGCCGTCCAGGCCCTCACCGACGTCGACCTCGACGTCCACGCCGGCGAGGTCCTCGCCCTCGTCGGCGACAACGGCGCCGGCAAGTCCACCCTCGTCAAGACCATCGCCGGGGTCCACCCCGTCGACGAGGGCACCATCACCTGGCGCAGCGAGGCGGTACGCCTGACCCGCCCCCAGGACGCCCAGGCCCTCGGCATCGCCACCGTCTACCAGGACCTCGCCCTGTGCGACAACCTCGACGTCGTCGCCAACCTCTTCCTCGGCCGCGAGAAGCTCCGCAACGGCCTCCTCGACGAGGTCGCCATGGAACAGCAGGCCCGCGAGCTCCTGGACACCCTGTCCATCCGCATCCCCGACGTGCGCATCCCCGTCGCCGCCCTCTCCGGCGGCCAGCGCCAGGTCGTCGCCATCGCCCGCGCCCTGGTCGGCGAGCCCGCCGTCGTCATCCTCGACGAGCCCACCGCCGCCCTCGGCGTCGAACAGACCGCCCAGGTCCTCGACCTCGTCGAGCGCCTGCGCGAACGCGGCCTGGGCGTCATCCTCATCAGCCACAACATGGCCGACGTGCGCGCGGTCGCCGACACCGTCGCCGTCCTGCGCCTGGGCCGCAACAACGGCGTCTTCACCGTCGCCGACACCACCCAGGAACAGATCGTCTCCGCCATCACCGGCGCCACCGACAACGCGGTCACCCGCCGCCAGGCCCGCCGAGCCTCGCAGGAGGACGCCGCATGAGCACCCCCACCGACACCGGCGCCGACACCCCGGCCGCCAAGACCCCCGCCGCCGACCCGCGCCTGCTGGTGCGCTCCACCGGCCTGAGCGGCTACCTCGACGAGGCCCGCCGCCGTCTCACCAGCGGCGAACTCGGCTCCACCCCCGTCGTCCTCGGCCTCATCCTCATCGCCGTCATCTTCCAGTCCGCCACCGGCCACTTCCTCCAGGCCGACAACCTCACCAACATCACCAAGTACATCGCCGGACCCGGCCTCATCGCCGTGGGCGTCGTCTTCGTCCTCCTCCTCGGCGAGATCGACCTCTCGCTCGGCTCCGTCGCCGGCGTCTGCGCCGCCATCGCCTCCGTCCTCGCCGTGCGCGAAGGCCTCGCCGAATGGCAGGCCGTCCTCATCGCCCTCGCCACCGCCTGCGCCATCGGCGCCCTGCACGGCTTCTTCTTCGCCCGCATCGGCGTCCCCGCCTTCGTCGTCACCCTCGCCGGCATGCTCGCCTGGAGCGGCCTGCAGGACTACGTCCTCGGCGACCTCGGCACCGTCAACAACCGCCACGACGGCCTCATCGCCACCCTCGACACCAACTTCCTCGGCGACGGCGACATCGTCTACGCCTGGGCCCTGGCCGTCCTCGCCCCCGCCCTCTACCTCGCCGCCCAACTGCGCACCGCCCAGCGCCGCAAGGCCCTCGGCCTCACCGCCCGCCCCACCGCCGACATCGCCCTGCGCACCGGCGCCCTCGCCGTCCTCGCCCTGCCGCTGGCCTACGCCCTCAACCAGGACCGCGGCCTGCCCCTGCCGCTCGTCGTCCTGCTCGGCGTCGTCCTCGCCACCGACTTCGTGCTGCGCCGCACCGCCTACGGCCGCCAGGTCTTCGCGGTCGGCGGCGGCGTCGAGGCCGCCCGCCGCGCGGGCATCAACGTCGCCTGGGTGCGCATCTCCGTCTACATGACCTCCGCCACCCTCGCCGGCCTCGGCGGCCTGTTCATCGCCTCCCAGCAGGGCTCCGCCGACAAGCAGCTCGGCGGCGGCAACGTCCTGATGAGCGCGATCGCCGCCGCCGTCATCGGCGGCACCAGCCTCTTCGGCGGACGCGGCAAGACCTGGTCGGCACTGCTGGGCATCCTCGTCATCCAGTCCATCACCACCGGACTCGACATGGTCCACGCGGCCCAGGCCATCCAGTACATGATCACCGGCGCCGTCCTGCTCGCCGCCGTCGTCCTGGACTCCGTCTCCCGGCGCACCCGCGCCACCAACAGCCGCACCTGACCAGCCGGCTGGGCCGCCCGGGCCCGTGCCATCCGAGGGGATGGCAC
>NZ_JBHWGV010000133.1:0-13462 GCF_042732955.1 Kitasatospora sp. NPDC059747
GGCAAACGATTTTACCCGTCCTCGCGCCCCGCCCCCGCTGCGGGCCGCGCCACGCTCCACCCGTGTGTGATCGAGGAGATCAACCCCCATGCAGAACGTGAAGAAGGTCGCCGTCCTCTCCGCCGCCGCCGCCGGCCTGGTGCTCGGCGCGGCCGGCTCCGCCGCCGCCAGCTCGGGCGCCGAGGGCGTGGCCGCCGGCTCCCCCGGCGTCGGTTCCGGCAACCAGATCCAGGTCCCGGTGCACGTGCCGATCAACCTGTGCGGCAACTCCATCAACGTGGTCGGCCTGCTGAACCCGGCCTTCGGCAACAGCTGCGCCAACGTGGACATGCACCCGCACCACGACGCGGACGACTGCTGATCCTCCGGTCGGCACGCGTTCCGGCCGAACTGCCCCCCGACCGACCGGCCGGGGGGCAGTTCGGCATCTCCGGACGGCCCCCTGCTCCCGGCCGGCCGCCGGCCGACCGGATCCCGATCCACCGAAGGGTGATCCGCATGGTTTCGAAGAAGGGCGGGGCCGGGCTGGCCGCCGCCGTCGGCGCCGCGGTGCTGCTCGGCGCGGGCTCCGCGCAGGCCGCCACCGCCCCGCACCCGGTCCCGGAGACCGGCCCGGCCACGCTGACGAAGACGGACGTCGGCCAGGCGCTGAACGGGACGACCTCCGGGCTCGGCTACGGCGTCGCGCCGATCAAGAGCCTGCGCCTGGACCCGTGGGCGAACTCCTCGGCCGACGTGCTCAACAACGGCGCGACCGTGCAGCCCGACCAGGGCCTCGCGCCGGTCGGCACCGGTACGCTGACCGGTCCGCTGAGCGCCGGGGGCGGCGCCAAGGACCTCCCGCTGGTCGGCGGACTGACCGGCGTCCTGCCGGGCTGAGGCCCGCGCACACGCGAGAGCCCGGCACCCGTACGAGGCGGGGGTGCCGGGCTCTCGCATGTGCCCGGAGGACTCAGAGCTGCGCGAGGTCCGTGAGCCCGGTCTCCTGCACGACGCCGGTCGTGGTGGCCGCGGTGGTCGTGGCCAGGTCGTTCACCTCGTCGGTGACCGAGAGGCGGTGGTCCTCGTTGCCGAGGGTCGCCGTGGCGCCCGGCACCGCCTGGACGGCGCCGGTGACCAGCCGCGGGTCCACCTCGTCGACCTTCAGGTGACCGCCGGCCAGCTGGCCGGTGCCGTCCTGGGCGAGCGAGAGCGGCTTGCCGAGGGCGAGGCCCGGGGTGTCGGCGCGCAGCGGCGCCGCGGGGGCGTCCAGCAGCACCTTGCCGAGGTCGGTGCTCTGGTCCACCAGCGGGACGGGCAGCTCGGCCTTGGCGCTCGGGCCCACCTTGCCGGTGCGCAGCTCGGGGACGAGGCGGTCGGGGAGCAGCTCGGTGCTGGTGCTGGTGGTCCGCCCCGGCGCCGGCGGCATGACCAGCGAGGTGGGGATGCCCGCGGTGAGGTGGCTGTCCAGCGGGGCGAGCGGGATGTCCGCGGGGACCTGCTGGGTGGCCAGCTTGTCCTCCAGCGCTCCGACCTGGTCGGGGCTCATGGGGGCGGCGGAGGCCGCCCCCTGGGAGGCGAGCACGCCCGCACCGACCGCCAGCAGCATCGCGCCGGCCCGCTTGGAGAACTTCATGCTTTTCACCGTTCTGCCTGTCCGTACTGGAGATCTTCCGAGGGGGGTACGGCCGCGCTACCCGAGTACCGCAGCCGTAAAGCAATCTGTCTCAACGAGTGAGCGGGAGTACCGATTGCGGCGGTTAACCGATTCGGCCTAATAATCCGACCGGAAACCACTCCCGGACGCGCCTCCCGGACTCTTTTCAAAAATCCCCGTAACCTTCCGTGCCGTCATTCTTTGATCTGGACGTCAGTGACTGCAGACCGGGTCTGAGCGTTCTACGCGTTGTACGCACGGAAACCAAAGAGCTTTTCAGAGAGGGATCTCCCCATGATCCAGAAGTCCTTCGCCGCCGCCGGCCTGGCCGTCGCCGCGCTGGCCGCCGCCGCCGCGCCGGCCACCGCCATCGGTGACGCGGACGGCGCCGCCGCCTCCATCGAGGGCAACGGCGGCACCAACTTCACCGGCACCGTCGGGAACAACAGCCCGAACTTCCACTTCCTGGACAACGCGAACGTCTGCCTCCCCGAGATCCACAACATCGCCGTCGGCGTTCTCGGTGTGGCCGTCCCCGTCGAGGTCCCGATCGCCAACAGCGGTGGCAAGCAGTACTGCACCCAGGGCCAGGGCACCCAGAGCCACGGCGACGCCGGCGTCTCGCACCTGGTCGGCTGACGAACCGTCCGAGCCGTACCGCCTGCAGCTCCCGGGCAGGCCTCCTGAACCATCCCTTCGAATCGCTCCCCGATTCACCCCTCGAGAGGAAAACCGGAAATGATCAAGAAGTCCCTCACCGCTGCCGGCCTGGCCGCCGCCGCCATCGCGATGTCCGCCGGCTCGGCCTCCGCCATCGTCGACTCGGACGGCGCCGCCACCTCGGTCCAGGGCAACGGCGGCACCAACCAGACCGGCACCCACGGCAACGCCAGCCCGAACTTCCACACCCTGGACAACGCCAACATCTGCCTGCCGGAGGTCCACAACATCGCCGTCGCCGTCATCGGCGTCGCGGTTCCGGTCGAGGTGCCGGTCCTGAACAGCACCCCGAAGCAGATCTGCAACGTCGGCCAGAACACCCAGTCCTCGGGCGACGCGGGTGTCTCGCACCTGATCGGCTGATCAAGGGGCACGGCACGGACGGAGGGCCCGGGGAGGTTGGTCTCCCCGGGCCCTCCGGGCTGTACGGACGAGGTGTCCGGCGGGCGCGCGCCCGGCCGGGTGAACGGCCGTCCGGTCCGGCGCGTGGGGCGGCGGGCCGGACGGCCGGAAGTGATCACGTGTCACAGGCAGAGCGCCGGCCGAGGCGCTCCCGAAGAGAGGGCAGAACCATGAAGAGCAAGCTGGCCAAGGTCGCGCTGACCGCCACCGCCGCGCTCGCGCTCGCGGGTGCCGCCACCCCGGCGTTCGCGCACGTCGGCCTGGCTGGGGGCGGCGAGTTCGTCGGCTCCGCCGACCCGGTGTTCGCGGCCGACCAGTGGGCCGCCGTCGCCCACACCTCGCACATCGTCACCGGTGGCGAGGGCTGGGGCGCCGCCACCGCCAAGGACGTGGCCGGCGGCGTGGAGGGCTTCGCCCACGTCCACGACTTCCGGTAGGCCGTACGGCGGAAGGCCGGGCCCCCTCCTCGCGGGGAGGGGGCCCGGCCTTCCGCCGTCCCCGCCCCGAGCCGAAGGGCGCGCCCGGAGGCGAGCGGGCGGGTAACGACGGCTACTTGAGCATCGCGGCGGCCTCGACCGCCCAGTAGGTGAGGATCTGCTGGGCGCCGGCCCGGCGGATCGAGGTGAGCGTCTCCATGATCATCCGCTCCCGGTCGATCCAGCCGTTCGCCGCCGCGGCCTCGACCATCGCGTACTCCCCGGACACCTGGTACGCGGCGACCGGCACCGGCGAGGCGTCGGCGACCTGGCGCAGGATGTCCAGGTAGGCCATGGCCGGCTTGACCATCACCATGTCCGCGCCCTCGGCGAGGTCCTGCTCCAGCTCGCGCAGCGACTCGCGGGCGTTGGCCGGGTCCTGCTGGTAGGCCTTGCGGTCGCCCTTGAGCGAGGAGCCGACCGCCTCGCGGAACGGGCCGAAGAAGGCCGAGGCGTACTTGGCGGTGTAGGCGAGGATGCCGGTGTCCTGGTGCCCGGCCTCGTCCAGCGCCCGGCGGACGACGCCGATCTGGCCGTCCATCATGCCGGACGGGCCGACCAGGTGGACGCCCGCGTCGGCCTGGACCCGGGCCATCTCGGCGTAGCGCTCCAGGGTGGCGTCGTTGTCCACGCTGCCGTCGGCGGCCAGCACGCCGCAGTGGCCGTGGTCGGTGTACTCGTCCAGGCACAGGTCGGACATGACCACCAGGGAGTCGCCGACCTCGGAGACGACGTCCCGGATCGCCTGCTGGAGGATGCCGTCCGGGTTGGTGCCCTCGCTGCCGATCGCGTCCTGCACGAGCGGGACGCCGAACAGCATGACGCCGCCGACCCCGGCCTCGGCGGCCTCGACCACGGCCTTGCGCAGGGTGTCCCGGGTGTGCTGGACGACGCCCGGCATCGAGCCGACCGGGACGGGCTCGCTGACGCCCTCGCGGACGAACAGCGGCAGGATCAGCTCCGCCGGGTGCAGCCGGGTCTCGGCGACCAGACGGCGCATCGCCGGGCTCTGGCGCAGCCGGCGGGGGCGAACGTACGGGAATTCAGCGGACACGGCTTCTCTCTCCGAACGGTGGTGCAGCTCCGGGGGCGACGGGATCGCCGCCCCCGGGTCCCGGACAGGGGTCAGCGGGCCTTGCGGCGCGAGCCCGGGCGGCGCTCGCTGGGCCGGTAGACCGGCTCACCGGCAGCGGTCGCGGTGTCGCGGCGCTTGGCCCCGAAGTCTGCCAGCGCCTGGGCCAGCGCGGCCGCCGACGGGGCCGGGGCCATCACGTCGACCCGCAGGCCGTGCTCCTCGGCGGTCTTCGCGGTGGCCGGGCCGATGCAGGCGATGACGGTGACGTTGTGCGGCTTGCCGGCGATGCCGACCAGGTTGCGCACGGTCGAGGACGAGGTGAAGAGCACCGCGTCGAAGCCGCCGCCCTTGATCGCCTCGCGGGTCTCGGCCGGCGGCGGCGAGGCGCGCACCGTGCGGTACGCCGTCACGTCGTCGACCTCCCAGCCGAGCTCGACCAGGCCGGCCACCAGGGTCTCGGTGGCGATGTCGGCGCGCGGCAGCAGCACCCGGTCGATCGGGTCGAACACCGGGTCGTAGGGCGGCCAGTCCTCCAGCAGGCCGGCCGCGGACTGCTCGCCGGAGGGCACCAGGTCCGGCTTCACGCCGAAGTCCACCAGGGCCTGCGCGGTGGTCTCGCCGACCGCCGCGACCTTGATGCCGGCGAACGCGCGGGCGTCCAGGCCGTACTCCTCGAACTTCTCCCGGACCGCGCGGACGGCGTTCACCGAGGTGAACGCGATCCACTCGTAGCGGCCGGTCACCAGGCCCTTGATGGCCCGTTCCATCTGCTGCGGGGTGCGCGGCGGCTCGACCGCGATGGTCGGCACCTCCTGCGGCACCGCGCCGTACGAGCGCAGCTGCTCGGACAGGCCGTGGGCCTGCTCCTTGGTGCGCGGCACGAGGACGTTCCAGCCGAACAGCGGCTTGGTCTCGAACCACGAGTGCGAGGCGCGGTGGGCGACCTGCTCGCCCACCACGGCTATCACCGAGGTGGCCGGGTCGACCGGGGCCGAGACCGGCGAGGGCAGCACCCGGGCGGCCTTCAGGTCGGCCGCGATGCCGGACAGGGTCGAGGTGAAGGTGCGCTGGCGCGTGGTGGTGCCGGACAGCGTCGCGCTCAGCGCCGCCTCCGGCTTGCGGCCGTTGGAGACCAGTGCGGCGGCGGTCGCGGGCAGCTGGCCCAGCGTCGTGCGGACCACCAGGGTGGTCTCCGGCGCGCCCAGGTCGACCGGGCCGCCGGCCAGCAGCGCTGCGCCGTCGACGAAGCGCACGTCCGCACCGGCGGAGCCGCGCAGCGGGACGCCCGCGTAGGCCGGCACGCCGACCGACTGGGCGACGCCCGGGATCACCTCGAAGGCGATCCCGTCGCCCGCGCAGCTGAGCATCTCCTCGGCGGCGCAGCCGTCCAGGCCCGGGTCGCCGTCGACGGTGCGGACCACGTGCTTGCCGGCCCGCACGGCCTCGGCGACCAGCTTGGCCAGGTCGAGCTCGACGCCCTCGGCGCCGGGGGTGTGCACCTGCACTCCGGCCGGGCAGTGGCTGCGCACGGCGGCGGCGGTCAGCGGATCGGCGACCAAGACGTCGGCCGAGGACAGCACCTCGACCGCGCGCAGGGTCAGCAGCCCCGGGTCCCCGGGGCCCGCGCCCAGGAAGGTGCACCGTCCGGTGGCGGACTGGCCGCCCGGGAACGGGATGTCGGTGGCGGCGGTGGGGCTCATGCGCCCACCTCGCTGCGCTCGGCGGTCTCTTCGCGAAACGCGCAACTCTTCATGATTCGCTCGCTTCGCTCGCTCATCGGGCTCGCTCCCCCATCAGGGCGGCCGCGCCCGCGTCGAGCAGCCGGGCGGCCAGCGCGCGGCCGAGGGCCGTCGCCTGCTGCTCGGCGGTCTCGTCGAGGACGATCGGACCGTTGGCGGACATCTTCAGCAGGGTGGCGCCGTCGGTGGTGCCGACCACGCCCTCCAGCCGCAGTTCGTTCGGCCGGCCCCAGGTGGCCAGCCCGGCCACCGGCGCCGAGCAGCCGGCCTCCAGGGCGGCCAGCAGCGCCCGCTCGGCGGCCACCTCGACCCGCGTGGGGGCGTGGTCGAGGGCGGCGAGCGCGGCGGCGAGGTCAGTGTCGGCGCTGGTGCACTCGATGGCGAGCGCGCCCTGGCCGGGGGCCGGGATCATCAGCTCGGGGTCGAGGTGCTGGGAGATCTCGGCGCTGCGGCCGAGCCGGTTCAGGCCCGCGGTGGCGAGCACCACGGCGTCCAGCTCGCCCTTGGCGACGTAGCCGATCCGGGTGTCCACGTTGCCGCGGATCGCGACGGTCTCCAGGGCGGCGCCGCGGGCGGCGGCCCAGGCGTTCAGCTGGGCCATCCGGCGCGGGGAGCCGGTGCCGATCCGGGCCGGGCGGCCGGCGCCGGCCAGCTTCTCCACCAGCTCGTCCAGGGCCAGGCCCTCGCGGGCGACCAGGGCGTCGCGGACGTCCTCGCGCTCGGGGACGGCGGCCAGCACCAGGCCCTCGGGGGCGGCGGTGGGCAGGTCCTTCAGCGAGTGCACGGCGAAGTCGATCCGGCCCTCCAGCAGCGCGTCGCGCAGCGCGGAGACGAACACGCCGGTGCCGCCGATCTGGGCCAGCGCCTCGCGCGAGGTGTCGCCGTAGGTGGTGATCTCGACCAGCTCGACGGCGCGCCCGGTGAGCCTGGTCACCTCGCGGGCGACCATGCCCGACTGGGCCATGGCGAGCGCGCTGCGCCGGGTGCCGAGCCGCAGGGCGGGGGCGGCCGGAGCCTGCTCCGTGATCGGTTGACCATTCATGAGGTGATCGTCCCGGTGGTACTCGTGGGATGGCTGACGGTTCATCCGGCGCTCCCGCCCGAGGGCTGGGGCCGGCCGCCGACGGGCGTGCCCGACACGGCGTGCACGGCCGCCGGGTCGAGGTCGAACAGTTCGCGCAGGGCGTCCGCGTAGGAGGCGCCGCCGGGCTCGGCGGCGAGTTGCTTGACCCGCACGGTGGGTGCGTGCAGGAGCTTGTCGACGACCCGCCGGACGGTCTGGGTGATCTCGGCGCGCGAGCGCTCGTCCAGGTCGGGCAGCCGGGAGTCCAGCCGGCCGAGTTCGGCGGCGACGACGTCGGAGGCCATCGACCGCAGCGCGACGACGGTCGGCGCGATCCGGGCGGCCCGCTGGGCGGCGCCGAACGCGGTGACCTCGTCCGCGACGATCCGGGTGACGGCGTCCACGTCGCCCGCGCCGGGGCTGGCGGCGTGCGCGTGCGAGAGGCTCTCCAGGTCGACCAGCAGGGCGCCGGGCAGCTCGTGCACCGCGTGGTCGACGTCGCGCGGCATCGCGAGGTCCAGCAGGGCGAGCGGCTGCTCGGCCCGGCGCAGGGCGACCGCGGCGGCGACGTCCTCGGCGCGGATCACCACGCCGGCCGCGCCGGTGCAGGAGATCACCAGGTCGACGTCGGCCAGCGCCTGCGGCACCTTGGCCAGGTCGAGGGTGCGGGCCACGCCCGGGCCGAGGATCTCGACCAGGCGCTCGGCGCGCGCGGGCGTCCGGTTGGCGACCAGCAGGTCGGTGACGCCGGAGCGGACCAGGGTCGCGGCGGCCAGCGAGCTCATCGAGCCGGCGCCGACCACCAGGGCCCGCTTGCCGGCGATCTCGCCCGCGCCGGCCGCGACCTGCTCCAGGCCGAAGGTCACCAGCGACTGGCCGGCCTTGTCGATGCCGGTCTCGCTGTGCGCCCGCTTGCCGACCCGCAGCGCCTGCTGGAACAGCTCGTTCAGGTCGCGCCCGGCGGTGTGCTCCTCCTGGGCCTTGGCGAGCGCGTCGCGCAGCTGGCCGAGGATCTGGCCCTCGCCGACGACCATCGAGTCCAGGCCGCAGGCCACCGAGAAGAGGTGGTGGACGGCGCGGTCCTCGTAGTGGACGTAGAGGTGGGGGGTCAGCTCCTCCAGGTCCACGCCGCTGTGGTGGGCCAGGAGCAGGGACAGCTCGGCGACGCCGGCGTGGAACTTGTCGACGTCCGCGTACAGCTCGATCCGGTTGCAGGTGTTGAGCAGCGCGGCCTCGGCGACGGTCGCGGTGGCCGCGGCGTCGTGCAGCAGCCGGGTCGGCGCGTCACCGGTCAGCGCGGCGCGCTCCAGCACGCCGACCGGGGCCGTCCGGTGGCTCAGTCCTACGACGAGAAGACTCACGCCCGCCCCCCACAGATCTTCGTGTTCATGCGGGCATCACCGCGGACAGATCGCCCTCGCCGCCCTTGGCCGGCTTGCCCTTGGCCTGCTCGGCCTGGTCCTTGGCGGTGGTCTCGGCGCGGCCCTTGCCGTTGCCGCCGGCCGCGCGGCGCAGCTTGGCGGCCGCGGCGCGGACCGGGCCGGGGGCGCGGTCCAGCACCGACTCGGTGCGGTCGGGCTCCTCGCCGGCCTTGCGCTGCTCGTGGAAGGCCAGGATCTGCAGCTCGATGGAGAGGTCCACCTTGCGCACGTCCACGCCGTCCGGGACGGTCAGCACGGTCGGGGCGAAGTTGAGGATGCTGGTGACGCCGGCCTCGACCAGGCGGTCGCAGACCTGCTGGGCGGCACCGGGCGGGGTGGTGATGACACCGATCGAGACGTGCTGGCTCTCGACGATCGACTCCAGCTCGTCCATGTGGCGCACCGGCAGCCCGGCCGCCGTGGAACCGACGACGTTCGGGTCGGCGTCCAGCAGGGCGGCGACCCGGAAACCGCGGGAGGCGAAGCCGCCGTAGTTCGCGAGGGCGTGGCCGAGGTTCCCGATGCCGACGATGACGACCGGCCAGTCCTGGGTCAGGCCGAGCTCGCGGGAGATCTGGTAGACGAGGTACTCGACGTCGTAGCCGACACCGCGGGTGCCGTAGGAGCCGAGGTAGGAGAAGTCCTTGCGCAGCTTGGCGGAGTTGACCCCGGCCGCGGCGGCCAGCTCCTCGGAGGAGACGGTCGGCACCGAGCGCTCGGAGAGCGCGGTGAGGGCCCGCAGGTAGAGGGGCAGGCGGGCGACGGTCGCCTCCGGGATGCCCCGGGCACGCGAGGGTCGGCGCGTGGCGCCCTGGTCGGGCGTCTGCGAACTGCTCTGTGGTGATCGGCCGATTGCCACGGTGCTCCTGTGGGTGAAGCTGGGCTTTGGCAGCCAGGCTATGCGTTTGTGAACGTGTGCACAAAGATGGTGTCCGATTTGTCCCCGCACAGTGATGCGCATCACGCCGTCGAACCCATAGCACCGCAGTCCGTCAGGACCACGGCCGGGGCCGGTACCCCGGGCAGCCACGGGCCGTACGGCGCCTCCCGGCGCAGCAGCGGGACGGCCGCCCCGGACGGGCGGGAACGGGCCCGGCCCAGCCGCGGCCACGGCACCAGGGCCGCCTCGCGCAGCGCCCCCGCCAGGTCGTCCGGCGCCAGGTCGTCCGGCGGGCCGCCCGGGACGCCCACGCAGTGGCGCAGCAGCTCGGCGGTCACCCGGGCGTCGCCGAGCGCGGTGTGCGCCGGGTACCAGCCGAGGCCGGCCGCCTCCACGCAGGCCGCCAGGCCGTGGCCGCGGGCCTCCGGCAGGAGCGCGCGGGCCAGCCGCATCGTGCACAGCAGCGGGACGGGCGGCAGCGGCACGCCGATGCGGGCGAACTCACGGTCCAGGAAGGCGTGGTCGCAGCTCACGTGGTGCCCCACCAGCACCCGGCCGGCCAGCAGCTCCAGCAGCCGCGGCGCGATCTCCCGGAAGCGCGGGGCGCCCTCGACGTCCGCCTGGCTTATGCGGTGCACGTGGGTCGGGCCGACCGGGCCCAGCGGGTCGAGCAGGGTCGCGAACTCGCCCTCCGGGCGCAGCTCGCCGTCCAGCAGGACCACCGCGATCTCGACCACCCGGTGCCGCCACGGGCTCCGGCCGGTCGCCTCCACGTCCACCACGGCGAAGCCCTGGGCCCCGGCACCGTCCGGGGCTTCGGAGGGCGCGGGGGTGGGACCGGGAAGCATGGCGGCACTCCTCGTGTGCTCAGCCCCCCACGGGCGCAAACGAGTTCGATCGTAAGCCGACGAACACGCTCCGACATCGCCGGTTCGGAGTGGGTTTGGCAACGATTCGGCGACTCGCCCCCGCCGGTCGGCGGGGGGGACGGCCGGAGCCCGGGAAAAGGCGGCGGAGGGGGGTCAGCCGCCCAGCGCGGCGCGCAGGCGGCGCTCGTCCACCCGCCAGAAGTCGTGCTGGCGGCCGTCGATCAGCGTCACCGGGATCTGCTCCCAGTACAGCCGGTACAGCTCCTCGTCCTGGGTGATGTCCTTCTCCTCGAAGGCCGCGCCCAGCTCCCCCGTCACCCGGACGATCACCTCCCGGGCGTCGTCGCACAGGTGGCACCCGGGCTTGCCGACCAGGGTCACGGTACGGTCCGCCGGGGACGGCTTCGGGCTCTTGTCACGTCGCAGCAGTGGGCTCACCCGGCCATTGTCCGCCCCGCCCGCGGCGGCCCCGCGCCCGGCCGCGCAGCGCTCTGTTCACCGCACGGGCACGCCGCCGTCACGGCCGCTGCGCGCCCGGCTGGCTATGCTCGATGACATGGCCGTGCTCCGAAGGCTCACCCGCGCAAGGCGCCCCACCACCGAGCTGACCGCCCTCGCGGGCGAGGCCGCGGCCGAGGCGGCGGAGGCCGCCCTGCGCGCCGAGCCCGAGCCGGCCGGAGCCCTCGCGGACACCGCCGCCGACACCCCCGGCGCACCCGCCACGGCCACCGGCACGGCCCCCGGCAGGCCCGGGAAGGCCCCCAAGGCACCCGCCGGCAACCACACCCCCGAGCCCGGGGACCCGCACGCCGCCGCCTTCTTCGACTGCGACAACACCATCCTGCGCGGCGCCGCGATCTTCTACCTCGGCGTCGGCCTCTACCGCCACGGCTTCCTCACCCGCCGCGACATCGCCCGCTTCGCCTGGCAGCAGGCCTGGTTCCGGCTGCACGGCGCCGAGGACCCGGACCACATCTCGGACGCCCAGCACACCGCGCTCGGCCTCGTCGCCGGCAAGGCCACCGCCGAGCTGGAGGCACTCTGCGAGGAGGTCTTCGAGGACGTCGTCGCCGACAAGATCTGGCCCGGCACCCGTGCCCTGGTCCAGATGCACCTCGACGCCGGCCAGCGGGTCTGGCTGGTCACCGCCGCCCCGCTGGAGGTGGCCCGGGTGATCGCCCGGCGGCTCGGCATGACCGGAGCGCTCGGCACCGTCGCCGAGGCCCGCGACGGGCTCTACACCGGCCGGCTGGTCGGCGAGCTGCTGCACGGCCCCGCCAAGGCCGCCGCGGTCTCCGCACTCGCCAGACGCGAGCGGCTCGACCTCGACCGCTGCGCCGCGTACAGCGACTCGGCCAACGACATCCCGATGCTCTCCCTGGTCGGCCACCCGTACGTGGTGAACCCGGACGGCGCGCTGCGCCGGCACGCGCGCGCCCAGGGCTGGCGGGTGCGGGACTTCCGCACCGGGCGGAAGGCGGCCAGGATCGGGTTGCCGGCCGCGGCCGCGCTCGGCGTGCTCGCGGGCGCGACGGCCGCCGGGGTCGCGCTGCACCGGCGACGCCGCCGCGCGTGATCCCGCGCACGTTCCGCCACTCCCCGACGCGCGCGAGTTGCCGTCGGAGCCGCTCCGAACTCCCTCGCACGGCCTTCCCCTTCACGGGTGACCAGACGTCAACAGGGCCGCTGACCTGGCCCCTCGTACGGGCGAACTCCGGTCCACGGCAGGGCCGTCCGACCCCGCTGCCCGAACCTGATACCCGCTGACCGGTTCTGATCGTTCGCCAGACCGGGAAAGTCGGCGATTACCGAGCCCCAAGGCAGGGAAACCGCCCACCGGACCGCCGAATTGGTCACCCTGAGCGCTCGTTCGGTCACGTTGGGCCGGATGAACGGTGACACGATCGGTCAGTGTCAGCCGAATATGCACGCGAAATGGATCCCAAGCGACCACTTCGACCACACGGTGTAGCTGTCATTGCACAAAGCGTTATTCTCTCCTGGATGCGCGTCACCCGACCGCCCCGTCCGAACGGGCCATGGTGGCGTGCTCTCCGCGCAGGCGGAGGTGATCCGTCCACAGTTCTGCCTCTGGGAGTCCCGTGTACCCACCCGTCCGGAACGACGCGCCTGCACCCTCCCGCCCGTCGTCCGCGCCCCTGCGCCCCCGCACCGGCCTCCGCGGTCGCCCGGTCACCACCCGGCAGATCTCCACCGGCCTCGACCTGCTGCGCAGCCTGCTCCTCAGCCAGCTCGCCGTCTCGCCCCAGCTCGTCCCGGCCGGGGCGGCGCTCGGGCCCCAGCCGGCCCCCGGGCTCGCGCTGCGCACCACCGCGGCCGGCTCGGCCGGCACCGGCTCCCGCGGCCGCACCGGCACCACCGGCGTCGGCCGCAGCCGGACGCGCACCGCGCCCACCCCGGGCTACGAGACCGAGCACAACCCGATCATGGAGCTGGTCGAGCGGGCCCAGGCCGGCGAGAGCGAGGCCTTCGGGCGCCTCTACGACCACTACTCGGACACCGTCTACCGGTACATCTACTACCGGGTCGGCAGCCGGGCCACCGCCGAGGACCTCACCAGCGAGACGTTCCTGCGCGCCCTGCGCCGGATCGGCACCTTCACCTGGCAGGGCCGCGACTTCGGCGCCTGGCTCGTGACGATCGCCCGCAACCTGGTCGCCGACCACTTCAAGTCCAGCCGCTTCCGGCTGGAGGTCACCACCGGCGAGATGCTCGACTCCAACGAGTGCGAGCGCAGCCCGGAGGAGTCGGTCCTGGAGTCGCTCTCCAACGCGGCCCTGCTCGACGCGGTGCGCCGGCTCAACCCGCAGCAGCAGGAGTGCGTCACGCTCCGCTTCCTGCAAGGGCTCTCGGTGGCCGAGACGGCGCGGATCATGGGCAAGAACGAGGGCGCCATCAAGACGCTGCAGTACCGGGCCGTCCGCACCCTGGCCCGCCTGCTCCCGCCCGACGCGCGATGAGGCGCACGGCCGTGCGGGCAGCGGCGGCCGCGTGCGGCGCCGACGGGGAGATACCCCACCGGGCCCGAGCCGTCGGTCCGTCACCACCGGTGGGGGGGGGGGGCCGCCGCGGGGTTGGGGGGGGCGGCGTTTATTCGTGGGGTTTACTCCGACCGGCCCCCCCGGAGTGGGCTTTGTCATCCGCCCCCCCGCCGACCGCG
>NZ_JBHWGV010000133.1:13472-15209 GCF_042732955.1 Kitasatospora sp. NPDC059747
GTGCGGGGGGGGGGGGGGGGGGGGGGGGGGGGGGGGGGCGGGGGCGGGGGGCCCCCCCCCGGGCGGGGCGGCGCCCCCCGCCCCCCCGGCGGCCCCCCCCCCCCCACGTCCGGGTGAACGGTCGGTCCGATGATCAGTCGTGCGTAACCGACCACCCGCACCGCTCGTTGGCCAATGTGCAAGCCGCCACCACGCGTACGGTCAAGCCGAATTGCGACCCGTCACCCGATGGAGTGGCTTTGGCCCGCCGGGGCAACCGTCCGGCAGGCCGGGGTGTCGACAACGACGAAGGGAGGTGTGGCCCGTGACGGCAAACGTGCTGGAGCACCGACGGGCGAAGGCCTTCGCCGAGGCGCTGGAGGCCCACCAGGCAGAGCAAGGCGGCACGGCCGACGCCGAATCGGCCAACACCGCTACCACTGGCCAGAGTTCCGCCGCGATGGCCGAACTGGTCGGCCTGGCGGGCGCGTTGGGCACACTGCCCGGCCCGGCACTCGACCCGGAGGTACGGACCGTCCAACGCGCCCAGCTGATGGCCGCGTTCGAGCAGGCCTTCGCCGGCGGACCGGGCGCTGCGGTGCCCCGCCAGCGTCGGCACCGCGCGGTCCGAACGGCCCCGCGCGGCCGCTGGAGCCGCCGCTTCGCGATCGGCGGCCTCGTCGCCGGCCTCGCCGTCGGCAGCCTCGCGGGCGCCGCCGCCGCCAGCACCAGTGCCCTCCCGGGGGACACGCTGTACGGCATGAAGCGCGGCCTCGAAGGACTCCGGCTCGACCTGGCGGGCTCCGACTCCGAGCGCGGCGAACTGCTCCTCGACAACGCCGCGACCCGGCTCAAGGAGGCCAAGAGCCTGGTGGGCCGCACCGACGGGGCGGGCGCACTCAGCCCGGGCACCGTCGACCAGGTCCGCCGCGCACTGGACGACATGCACGCCGACGCCATCAAGGGCCGCGACCTGCTGCGCTCGGTCTACCGGAGCAACGGCTCGCTCGACCCGATGCGGACACTGGCCGGCTTCGCCCACGACGAGGACGGTCGCTGGACCGAGCTGGAGGGGCGACTGCCCTCCCAACTCACGCCGCAGGCCCACCTGGTGAACCAGCTCTTCGACGACATAAGCGAGGACGTCGCGCCCCTGCGCCTGGCCCAGCCCACCGCCCCCGGCGGTGCACCGGCCGACGCGGGAGCGGGCGGCGACACCGCCGGCCCGAACCCCGGTGGCACCGGACCGGCGCCGTCGGGCGCCACCGGCACCGCACCGGGCGCACCCGCCCAGGGCGGCAGCACCGGCACGGCCGGCGGCAACCGGCCCGGCGGCACCGAGCACCCCTCGGTCGGCGCCGGGACGCTCCTGCCCGGCGGCACCGGCGCCAAGGGCAACGGCCTGACCGGGAGCCTGCCCAGCAGCGCTCCCGACGCCGTCAACGGGCTGGTGGGCAACCTCACCAACGGGCTCACCGGCGCCAAGCAGCAGCCCTCGCCCAGCACCGACGCGGCGCCCGGCGGCCAGTCGCAGCAGCAGCCGACCGCCACGCCCAGCGCCGCCACCGGCGGCCAGCAGCAGGGCGTCGACGTGCCCCCGCTCATCCCGGGGCTGCTGCCCGGGCTGCGGATCCTCGGCGGCTGACGCACCGGGCCGGCACACGACGGTCGAGGGCCCGCGGGGGGCAACCCCCCGGCCCCCCGCCCGCGGGCCGGGGGGGGGGGAAACCCCAAACCCCCACCCCCCCCAAGGGGCCA
>NZ_JBHWGV010000133.1:15219-25751 GCF_042732955.1 Kitasatospora sp. NPDC059747
GGGGCGCGCGCGGGGCGCCGGGGGCGGGGCCGGGGGGTGCGGGCGGGGGGGGGGCGCCGCCGGGGGGGGCCCCCCCGCGGGGGGGGGCGGGGGGGCGCCCCCCCCCGCCCCCCGCCGCCCGTCGTCCTGGCGTCGGAAGAGCCACAGAGCCACAGCGCCGCAAGGGGCCACAGCGCCAGGGGAACCGGGCTAGAAGAACACCGAGCACCGCTGCACCAGCAGCTTGTAGAGCGTGTGCTGGATGGTCTCCCGCACCTCGTCCGCCAGGTCGAAGACCAGCATCGGATCGTCCGCCGCCTCGGCCGGGTACCCGTCGGTGGCGATCGGCTCGCCGAACTGGATCGTCCACTTCGTCGGCAGCGGCACCGCGCCGAGCGGGCCCAGCCACGGGAACGTCGGCGTGATCGGCACGTACGGCAGGCCCAGCAGCCGGGCCAGCGTCTTCAGGTTGCCGATCATCGGGTACGTCTCCTCCGCCCCGACGATCGAGCACGGCACGATCGGCACCCCCGCCCGCAGCGCCGAGGAGACGAACCCGCCGCGCCCGAAGCGCTGGAGCTTGTACCGCTCGGCGAACGGCTTGCCGATGCCCTTGAAGCCCTCCGGCCACACCCCGACGACCTCGCCGCGCTCCAGCAGCGCCTGGGCGTCCTCGTTGCAGGCGAGCGTGTGGCCGGCCTTGCGGGCCAGCTCGTTGACGCCCGGCAGCACGAACACGAGGTCCGCGGCGAGCATCCGCAGGTGGCGGTGGTTCGGGTGGTGGTCGTGGATGGCGACCTGGGTCATCAGGGCGTCCAGCGGGATCGTCCCGGAGTGGTTGGCGACGATCAGCGCACCGCCCTCGGCCGGGATGTGCTCGACGCCGCGCACCTCGATCCGGAAGTACTTCTCGGCCAGCGGGCGCAGCAGCCCGAGCAGGACCTCCTCGGTGAGCTCCTGGTCGAAGCCGAACTCGTCCACCTCGTAGTCGCCGGTGAGGCGGCGGCGCAGGAAGGCCAGCCGCTCGGCGGCCCGGCCCTCCCAGCCCTTGCCGAACAGCCGGGTCGCGGCCGGGCCGAGCTGCCCGGACAGCGCGCCGCCGACGGCCCCGGCGAGCCGGTCGGCGAGGGCCGGGTGGTCGGGGTCCGGGGAGGTCCAGCTGGGGGCGGACTCGATCGGGATGACCTTGGCCTCGCCCGGCGCGTTCTCTGCTGCGGCACTCATGGCGGGTTCAGCTCCTCGGTCGGGTGGGGCGGTCGGTGCGATCTGCGCGGTCGCGGGCGGAGCGGTCGCGGTCGGCGGGGCCCGCTTCGGGGCCGAGCAGCCCGGTCAGCCGGTCGGTGACGGCGGCGAGCCGTTCGGGCGGCAGGAGGCCGGGGCCCCGGGCGGCGGCGAAGTCGGCGAAGGCCTCCGGGGTGGTGAAGGCCGGGCGGTAGCCGAAGGTCTCCCGCAGCCGGGTGGTGTCCACGACGCGCCCGTGGGTGAGCAGCCGCAGCTGCTCGGCCGAGACGTCCACCAGGCGGGTCTGCCGGGCCAGGCCGGCCATCCAGCTGACCGCGGGCAGCAGCAGCGGGAGGGTGGGCCGGCCGAGCCGGCGGGCGCACTGGGAGAGCAGCAGGACGCCGTCCCCCGCCACGTTGAAGGTGCCGGTGTTGACGGTGCCCGGCGCGGGCTCGCCGGCGGCCCGGCAGAGCACGGCGACGGCGTCGTCCTCGTGCACGAACTGGAGCCGCGGGTCGTAGCCGAGGACGGTAGGCAGCACCGGCAGCGCGAAGTACTCGCTCAGCGGGGTGTCGGCGGCGGGGCCGACGATGTTGGCGAAGCGCAGCACCGTCACCGCGACGTCGGGCCGGCGGCGGGCGAAGCCGCGGACGTAGCCCTCGACCTCGGCGGCGTCCTTGGCGAAGCCCCCGCCGGGCGGGTTCTTCGGCTGGATCCGTTCGGTGAACACGGCCGGGTCGCGCGGGGCCGAGCCGTAGACGCCGGTGGTCGACTTCACCACCAGCCGCCGCACGCCCGGCGCCTTCTGGCAGGCGCCCAGCAGCTGCATGGTGCCGATCACGTTGGACTCCTTCACCGCGGAGCGGTTGGTGGAGCCCAGCCCGGTGGCGGAGACGCTGAGGTGCACGACGGTGTCGACCCCGTGCTCGGCGATCACCCGGGCGACCGCCGGGCGGCGCAGGTCGAGCTGGTGGAAGCGGTAGGGCGCGGCCGGACCGTCCGGGTCCTCGACCGGGCGACCGGGCGGCTGCACGTCGACGCCGACCACCAGGTCGACGTCGGGCCGGCGGCGGACCTCGGCGACGAAGCGGGCCCCGAGCTGCCGGGCCACACCCGTGACGAGCACGACGACGCCCACAGTGCTCCACCCCAATCCTCGACCCGAGCGGCCTGCGTGCACCGTACCGCGCCGCCGCGACGGGCCGTGAAACGACACCGCCCGCCCAGCCCACGAGGGGCCCGGGCGGGCGGTGGTAGCGCGCGGCGCGCAGGGCGCGTCCGGGGGCGCTTACTTCTTGTTGCGACGCTGAACGCGCGTGCGCTTCAGAAGCTTGCGGTGCTTCTTCTTGGCCATACGCTTGCGACGCTTCTTGATGACAGAGCCCACGGAACAACCCTCGCTCACTGAGACTCTCGTCCGTGAGAGACGGAGTCCATACGACTGACGTGAGGGCCTAGCCTACCGTCCGGTTGCCCGGGGCTGTAAATCGCGCCCCCGTCCGCCGGGGAACACGCGGGAAATCCGTGGCAAACGGGTGCGGAGCCCACCGTGGTGAGCCCCGCACCCGCGCGCCCCGTCCTACGCGCTTTCGAGCCGCACGTAGGACTCCTTGAGGTACTCGTGCACCGCCTGCTGGGGCACCCGGAAGGACCGTCCGACCCGGATGGCCGGCAGCTCTCCGCTGTGCACCAGGCGGTACACCGTCATCTTGGACACCCGCATGACCGCGGCAACCTCCGCCACGGTCAGGAAGACGACTTCCTGCAGGGGGCGTTCGCCGGAACTCATGACCATCACCCGACCCTTAACCCGTGTGCAAGGCACCGGCTTCCCCTCCGGTGACTCCACCGGCACACGTGTATCCCCAGAGTAGTTATGGGTGGTACCAGTGGGAAGAGGGAGAAGCGCAGTCCTCGTACGGTGAGAGATAGTCCTGTTGCAGTACGTAGTCACTCGGCGGTTCGTAGCAGTGGGCGTGCGCACCGCCACCGCGCGGGGCGTCCGGGGCGCCGGTTTCAGGCCAGCAGGCCGTGGTGGGGGAAGACGGCGCGACGGCTGGCGAGGATCGCCTGGTCCAGGCGGTCGGCCGGATCGTATCCCGCGTCGAAGTCGCGCCACACCGGGCGGGCGCCGTCGGTCATGCGCAGCGGGGCGGGGCGGCGGGTACGGCGGTAGACCTCGGCGCGCCACGGTTCGGGGGTCTCGGTGGCCGGGTCGACGGGGTGGCCGGCGGCGGTGGCGACGAGGTGGGTCCAGGTCCGCGGGACGACGTCCACGACGGCGTAGCCGCCCCCGCCGGTGGCGACCCAGCGGCCGCCGGCGTGTCGGTGGGCGAGGTCGTGCAGGTCCTCGGCGATCAGCCGCTGGGCGTCGACGGTGACGGCGAGG
Organism: Kitasatospora sp. NPDC059747; assembly: GCF_042732955.1. Classification (NCBI taxonomy): domain Bacteria; kingdom Bacillati; phylum Actinomycetota; class Actinomycetes; order Kitasatosporales; family Streptomycetaceae; genus Kitasatospora; species Kitasatospora sp. NPDC059747. The sequence continues at coordinate 18,809 of NZ_JBHWGV010000133.1, forward strand.
TGGGCGAGCGGGTCCTCCAGGTGGGTGTCCGCGCCGTGCTGGGTGACCAGGACGTCCGGGCGGAAGGCGGCGAGGAGTTCGGGCACCAGGGCGTGGAAGGCGCGCAGCCAGCCGGCGTCGCCGGTGCCGGCCGGGAGCGGCAGGTTGGCGGCGCCGCCGGGGGCGTCGGGGCCGCCGGTCTCGGTCGGGAAGCCGGTCTGCGGGAAGAGCGTGGCGGGGTGTTCGTGGAGGGAGATCGTGAGCACCCGGGGGTCGTTCCAGAAGGCCTGCTGGACGCCGTCGCCGTGGTGGACGTCGACGTCGACGTACGCGACGCGCTCGGCGCCGAGTTCGAGCAGGCGGGCGATGGCGAGCGCCGGGTCGTTGTAGATGCAGAAGCCGGAGGCCTTGGCGGGCATGGCGTGGTGCAGTCCGCCGGCGAAGTTGACCGCGTGCGGGGCGTCGCCGCGCCAGACCGCCTCGGCGGCGGCGACGGACTGGCCCGCGATCAGGGCGGAGGCCGAATGGATCGCCGGGAAGGCCCAGTTGTCGTCGGTGCCGAGCCCGTGCCGGACGTCGTGCCGGTCGGGGTTGGCGGCGGCGTGCTTGACGGCCTCGACGTACTCGCGGGTGTGCACCAGCTGGAGCGTCGAATCCCCGGCCGGGGGCGCCGCCTTGACGGTCACGCCGGGCGCGGTGGCCAGTCCGAGGGCCTCGACGAGGCGCATGGTGAGGGCCAGCCGGGTCGGGTCCATCGGGTGGCCGGGGCCGAAGTCGTAGGCGGTGACGGCCTCGTCCCAGAAGAGGTGCAGGCCGCAGGGGAGGTCACGCTCGGCTTCGGACATGGCCTCCACCGTAGTGGGTGGCGGTCCGCGGGCGGCCGCCGGGCCGGGGCGAGTCCCGGGGGCCGGGGTTCAAACCCGTACGGGAAAGGCGGCTTGAAGCGGAAGGTCAGGAGCGGTCGCCGGCCGGGGCCGCGGCGGTGGCGGCGGTGCGTGCGGGGGGCGTCGCGCGGGCGGGCCGGCGGCCGGCGAGGCGGCAGCCGAGGCAGTCGGGGTGGCCCTGCCGGCCGGCCGGGTCGGGGGTGCGCCAGTGCCGCTGCCCGGGCGGACGCGGGCCGGTGGGCTTGCCCCGGCCGGCGACGTGGAGCAGCCAGGCGGCCACCGCCCCGAGGGCGACGACCAGGCCGCCGGCCCAGAGGCCGGGGACCGAGCCGGCCACGAGGGCCACGCCCGCGACCGCGGAGCCGAGGATCACGACGACGGAGCCGGTCCAGCCGGCGACGGTGTGTCCCATGTCGTGTTCGCCGTGTGCGCCCATGTCTCCTCTTTTGGTGTGATGGACGGGTTCGCCGGGGCTTGACCCCGACAGACGTTTTATCTCACGAGATAAGTTACTTAGATGCTAAGGAGATCCCGGGTGAAGGGCAAGCCGCGCCCCCAGGCGTCGCCCGAGCAGGCGCTCTACGCGATGGACCGGATGATCGCGCTCGCGCAGTTCGGGCAGCAGGACATCGCCGCGCGGCTCGGGCTCAACGTGACCGACCTGACCTGCCTCGGCTTCGTCATCGAGGCCGCTCTGGCCGGTGAGGCGCTCGCCGCCGGCGACCTGGCCGAGCGCGCCCAGCTGACCACCGGCGCCGTCACCGGCGTGCTCAACCGGCTGGAGAAGGCCGGGTACGCGCACCGGGAGGCCGACCCGGCCGACCGCCGCCGGGTGCGGGTGGTGATGGCCGACGACGCGCAGGCGCGCATCCTCCAGGTCTACGGGCCGTTCTACGAGCGCGTCGGCGCCCTGTTCGCCGACTACACGCCGGACGAGGTCGCCGTCCTGACCGACTGGTTCACCCGCGCCCGTGCGATCCTGCGGGAGTCCCTGGACGAGATCCGCGCCGAGTGAGACGCGGGGCGGGGGCCCGGGGCCTGAAGACAGGCCCTACGCCTCGGCGGGCGCCAGGGCGGCGGGCGCCGGGGCGAAGCGGTCGGCCAGCGGGAGGACGGCGAGCACCAGCACCATCGGGGCGAGCAGCGCCCAGCGGTACGAGCTGCCGTCCGCGATCGCGCCGACCAGCGGCGAGCCGATCAGGAAACCCACGTAGTTGAAGAGGTTGAGCCGGGCCACCGCGGCGTCCGAGTCGGCCGGGAACAGCCGCCCGCCGGCCGCGAACACCTGCGGGATGATCGCGCAGATGCCGAAGCCGAGCAGCGTGAACCCGGCGATGCCCGCCCACGCCGCGGGCGCCGCGGCGGCGGCCGCGAAGCCGAGCGCCGCCAGCGCCGCGCCGCCGCGGACCACCGGGACGGCGCCCCAGCGCTGCACCGCGCGGTCGCCGAGGGCGCGGCCGAGCAGCATCGCCACCATGTAGCCCAGGTAGGACAGCTTGGCGACGTCCTCGGGGCTGCCCAGCCCGTCGGTCAGGTACTTGACGCTGTAGTTGGAGACCGAGGCGTCCGCGATGTACGCGAAGGCCATCGCCAGGCACAGCGGCAGCAGCGGCCGCCACGGGATCGAGCGGGCGGCGGCCTCGGCGGCCTCCCGGACGGCGTCGCCGAGTTCGGCGGGCCCGGCGAAGGAGGTGCCGACCAGCAGGGCGAGCGGGGCGATCACCGCGGCCGCGGTGCCGAACAGCAGCGGCAGCCCGAGGTCGTAGTGCGAGCCGAGGCCGGCGACGGCCGCGCCGAGGATGCCGCCGAGGCTGAACGCGGCGTGGAAGCCGATCATGATCGAGCGGCCGTAGCGGTGCTGGAGCCCCACCCCGAGCATGTTCATACTGGCGTCCAACGCTCCCACCAGCAGCCCGAACGCCCCCAGCGCGATGGCGAGTTGCCACAGCTCGTCGCCGAGCCCGACGCCCGCGAGGCTGAGGCAGACGCCCGGCTGGACGACCCGCAGGACGGCCCGCGCGCCGGTGCGCTTCACCAGCTGTTCGGAGGTGATCGAGCCGACGCCCGCGAGGATCGGCACGGCGGCCAGGAACACCGGCAGCAGCCCGTCGCTCAGCCCGTACCGGTGCTGGATCTCCGGGATGCAGGTGACCAGCAGCGCGAACGTCGTGCCCTGGAGCAGGAAGCTCAGGGCCAGGGCGGCGCGGCCGGCCCGCAGGCGGGACGGGACCCCGGCACTCGACGGGAACGCAGGACTCATGCGGGAACCTCGCTACCGGCCGGTACGACGATGTTGGCGAGAGCGTAGGTGCCCGGGAGGACTTTGGGGAGAGGGTGCGCAGCGCTTTCCGCGCTCAGCCCAGCAGCGCGGGCACCTCGGCGAGGTCGGCGATCAGCCCGGTGGCCCCGGCGGCCGTCAGCTTGGCCGGATCGGTGAGCGCGGTGTAGCCGTACACGTCCATGCCGGCGGCGCGGGCGGCCAGCACGCCGTTGGGGCTGTCCTCCAGCACCAGGCAGCGCGAGGGGTCGACGCCGAGGGTGCGGGCGGCGTGCAGGAACAGGTCGGGCGCGGGCTTGCCGACGCCGACGTCCTGCGCGCTGAAGATCCGCTCCTCGGCGAAGCGCCCGCGCAGGCCGGTGACGTCGAGCGCGGTGCGGATCCACGCGTGGTGCGCGGAGGAGGCCAGGCAGTACGGGACGGCACGCCGCTGGAGCTCCTTCAGCAGCGCCTCCGCGCCCCGGACGGCGGTGAGTTCGGCGCCGAACGCGTCGAAGACCCGGCCGTGGAAGAGCTCGTCGAAGCCCTCGGGCAGCGTCGCGCCGTCGTACCGCTCGGCGATCACGTCGTGGATGCGGTGGGCGGCACAGCCCATGAAGTCCCGGTAGCTGTCCTCGATCGTCGTCGGGTGGCCGAGTTCGGTCAGGTACTCGGCCAGCACCCGGTTGGAGAGCGGTTCGCTGTCCACCAGGACGCCGTCGTTGTCGAAGATCACCAGGTCGTAGGCCATGCCGCCGAGCCTAACCGGACGGACGTTCGAGGCGGTTACTTCCCCCCGGAGGCCAGCTCGCGCGAGCGGTCCCGGGCCGCCTCCAGGGCGCCCAGCAGCGCGGCCCGCACCCCGTGGTTCTCCAGCTCGCGGATGGCCGCGATGGTGGTGCCGGCCGGGGACGTGACGGCCTCGCGCAGCTTCACCGGGTGCTCGCCGGAATCGCGCAGCATCACCGAGGCGCCGATCGCGGACTGGACGATCAGGTCGTGCGCCACCTGCCGGGGCAGGCCGAGCAGGATGCCGGCGTCCGTCATCGCCTCGACGAGGAAGTAGAAGTAGGCCGGGCCGGAGCCGGAGAGCGCGGTGGCCGCGTCCTGCTGGCTCTCGGGCAGGCGCAGCGCCTTGCCGACCGAGCTGAAGATCTCCTCGGCGCGCACCAGGTGCTCTTCGGTGGCGTGCGAGCCGCCCGAGATGACGCTCATCCCCTCGTCCACCAGGACGGGCGTGTTGGGCATCACCCGGACCACCGGGGTGCCGGCCGCCAGCCGCTCCTCGAACCACGCGGTGGGCACGCCGGCCGCGGCCGAGATGACCAGCCGGTCCGGGCTGACGTGCGGCGCGAGCTCCTCCAGCAGGGTGCCCATGTCCTGCGGCTTGACGGCGAGGATCAGGGTGTCGGCGAGCTTGGCGGCCTCGGCGTTGGAGACGGCCACGACGCCGTGGCGGTCGGCCAGTTCGGCGGCGCGCTCGGGGCGGCGGGCGGTCACCAGGACGTCCGCCGGGTCCTTGCCGGCCCGCAGCAGACCGGAGAGCAGGGCCTCCCCGATCTTGCCGGTGCCCAGGAAGGCGATCTTCTGTCCGTGCGCTGCGCTGCCGCCCATGGCCGCTCCTAACCTCGGTACTGCTGCCATCCTCGCACCGCGCGGCAGCCCCCGGCGGGACCGTCCGGCCTGTGGTCCCTTACGGAGAAACTCGGGGGTTTCCCCTATGGCCCCGGGGCGTCCGCAGGAGCACCGTGGGGGTATGGCACACGACGAGATGTCCCGACGTGAGAACCGGCAACTCGCCGTCGCCTCGGCGACGATGGGTCCGTGGCGGACGGCCGCGGGGGTCGGTGCGGTGGTGGGGGCGACGGCCCTGGGGATCGACGCGATCACCGGGCACTGGTCGCTGAGCATCCTGGCCGGACCGGCCGGCTGGGGTCTGTTCTTCTTCTTCCTCGTCGGCACGCTGGGCGGCCAGTTGCGACGCGACACCGGCGACCGGCGGCTGCGGCGGTGGGCCGACGCGCACCCGTGGCAGGCGGCGCTCCCGGCGGCCGGCGGACTGCTGCTCCTGAACACGCTGGCGCAGCTGTTCCTCGGCGACGCGGGCGTGTTCGCCGCGTTCTTCGAGTCGCTCATCCCGGCCGGGATCCTGCTGGCGATCGCCGGTGTGGTGGGGTCGGTGAAGCAGGCCCGCAGCAAGGGCTGAGGCTCCCCCGCACTGCTCCGACCTGGGCAAACGGGGCAAACCTCGGCACTCCGTGCACGAGTTCACCACAAGGTGTGCCCCCGATCGACCGGCCGTCACACCCCGTCGGCATACTGGCGCGATGCCGATCGCCGAAGATCCAGAACCGCGCCCCTCGGAGGGCGGTGAGCCGGGCGGGTCCGACCCGTCCGGAGCGGGCGGGAAGGACCCGTTCGCGGACCTCGTCCTCGACGACGAGTTCGTCAAGGGTGCCGCCGTCACGGAACAGTCCGGCCGCACCCGGATGCTTGCCGCCCAGTGGAAGCACACCCCGCCGGTCGACCCGGGCGGCCGCCGGTCGGTCGACGACGGCCCGGCGGCGCCGAAGCGCCGGTTCGGCCGCAAGCCGAAGCTCCAGGCCGTCGACCCCTGGGGCAACCCGCGCCCGCCCAAGCGCCGGGGCCTGGAGTGGCGCACGCCGCTCTTCGCCGTCCTGGCCATCGCGGTGCTGGTGGCGGCGCTCAACATCGAGGGGCTGCGGAACTGGTACCAGGGCGGTTCCACCGGCTCCTCGGCGTCCCACACCCCGGTGCCCACCGTCGCCCCGGAGACGGCCAAGCCGACGACGGCGCCGCCGAAGGTCGACGCCGACCAGCCGACGGTCGACCACCCCTGGGCCGGCTCCCCCGCCGAGGGCTGGCCGAACGGCGCGGACGCCTTCGTGCTCCCCGATGCCAAGGCCACCGGCGTCTTCTCCGCCGACCAGGTCGCCGCCCAGCTCCAGCTGGTCAAGGACTACCTGACCGCCGCCAACCTGGACCCGCAGGTCATCGCGGGCGGCCGCCCGGAGGCCGCGCTGGCGCTGCTGGACCGGGCCGAGCGCGACCAGGCGGCCGCCGCCCTGGCGACCCCGTCCAAGGAGAACGACCCCACCAACTGGTTCAGCCGGTTCGACCCGCGCGAGGCCGTCCAGGTCGGCGGCGTGGTCAAGGTCCAGGGCCGGATCGGCTTCGAGGGCGACGGCGACAAGGGCGTCCTGGTGCACGCCGACTTCAGCTACGTGTACGCGGTGCGTCCGGGCCCGGACGCCGCCAAGCGGGCCGCGTCGCCCGCGCCGTCGGCGAGCGGCGGCCCGAAGCCGACGAAGCCGGCCGCGCCCGGGACCCAGGACCCGGCGGCCAGGCCGGTGGGCCTGGTGCTGCCCGCGGCCGACGTGGCCGGGGACACCTGGACCACCCGGACGGTCGTGCGGCGGGTCGAGAACTTCCGCTTCTACGACCCGGCCCGCTACCAGGTCAACCCGAAGAAGATCGCGTTCGGCGAGGGCGGCGGCTCGGACTCGGCCAACTCGGCCTGCGACGTCTACGACGGCTTCTACCACCCGCAGTTCGCCCAGTTCGACCCGGTTCAGCAGGACACCCCGGGCTCCCGGCCGACCGGCCCCGCGACCGACCCGTACGACCGCAGCAAGGACCTCGTCCCGAGCGACCAGTGCGGCACGGTCAGCCGCAACTGACCGTCAGCGCTTGCGCTTCCCGCCGGACCTGTCTCTTATACACCTCTGACTCTGCCGACGACTATGAGAGTGTAGATCTCGGTGGGCGCCGTAGCAGTGACCTCGTGGGGGGGGGAGGGGGC